>NZ_JBQENT010000011.1:0-121208 GCF_052044855.1 Metabacillus sp. 22489 | reverse complement strand
ATAAAGTGGTCGGGAAACCAACTTTATCCTACCATGTGAAGTGAGGTTTTTTAATACCTAATACCACGCTTGAAGCTCTTTAGAACCCCCAGCATAGCAGGGGGTTTTCGAAACCACAATAACAATAAAAAAGCAAAGATTCCCTTTGCTTTTTTATTATTCTCGTAAAAGTTGCTTAATTTGGTCAATACGTTCCACAAAATTATTGCAAATCCTTTTTCTGAATTTCCCAAACTAAGATTTCACCATCTTTTTTTGAACAGATCATTCCTAATCTGTTATATAAGCGAATTGCTTGATTTTGTGCGATTGAACATTCCATAATCACTTTTTTAACCGACTTATGGTAAGTTAACCAATCAATAAATGCATCTACAGCTTCATATGCAATACTTTCATCATTAAACAATTCATCTACATGATAAGAAAGTTCTACAATGCCTTCCTTATTCGGCTTACCTTGCATTAATATATCACCAATTATTTTCTTTTCTTCAAACTTAATAATTAACCAAAGACCACACTCATAACTTTCTTCATCCTCTTTTTCTAAACATTCAATGTAGTATGGAAGAAAACCTTTCACATAAGGTGATGGCCAATTTAATGGAAACTCTATTGGTGATCTCTGTTCCAATTCTTTTCGATGAAATACTAACGATTTTGCAATATCCAATGAGCAAGGAATAAGCATTAACCGATTAGTTAAAATTTCTATCAATACATTCTCTCCTCTCTTATTGATATGACGATCATAAAAAGAGTTACGAATGAAACCAATTTAAGAAACATTGGTTGACCTGTAAATTCAGGGCTAATGTAAAAGTCAAACGTTTTTGCTTTTAGATGTTTCCTAATTTTCAACTAACCGTTTTCATATGCATACCGACAAGTTCCTTCACCTCAAAAAGACAATAAAAAAGGTGGTATAGAATATCTTATTCTTTACCACCTTAAAATTATGTTTAAAACCCTAAGATTGCTTTAATTACAGAGGTTGTTTCCCCTCCATGATAAATCACATATAATAATAAATATACTGCAACTCCTGTAATACCAGTTAAAAACCAAACAACACTTGTAAACGGACCAATTTTACGATGTTTCTCATAATTCTTTTTATAACCCGTAATAAGAGAAATAATCCCTAATACCGCTCCAATAGTAGCTAAAGAAATATGAAAAATTAAAAACAAAGTATAGTATATTTTAATATGCTCAGGACCACCAAAAGCTGTATTTCCTATAAAGATTGTTCGTGAAGCGTAAATGATGAAAAATAAAACAGCAAAAATAGCTGCCCAGGTCATAACCTTCATATGTAAATCAATTTTTTTAATTTTTATTAAATACCAGCCAATTGCAACAAAAATTGCACTAAGAACGATAAAAGTCGTACTAATCGTAGGCAATAAAGGTAATGTTGTATTCATTTTCAATCCTCTCATTATATGTATTGACCATGTTATTCAAAACTGTTTGTTTCAGTTCTTAAAGGACTCTTTACATCTATTGGATTTCCCCATTGTCACTTATCTCCTGCAGAAATCACCCATTAAGAACATGCTAAAAGTCAGGATTGAAATTAACATAGCCTATGTAGCAATGACATTGGACTGATTTTATAATCAAATCAGCCCAATGTTTCTTTATTTTATCGGTTCAGGTCTATAGTCTTCCTGTAACTCAAGTTCATCTTTAAGACGCTCTTTTCGCGCCCATTCAAAGAAGACATACGCTAAAATAGACCCATATACAACCTCTTGAATAATTTTCATAAGTACACCACCAAGTTGTTGATCATCAACTAATGGCAATGTATTAAACATTTCCGGACCTGTTAAATTTAATCCTGCAAGCATATCCCCTGGCACACATAAATGCAAAGCATTGATCCATGCTTGTGGATCGGAATATGTTAAGTAAAGTGGATCAGGCGAAAAAATAATTAATGCACATGCAGGAGTTAATAATACTCCGTCTGCAAAAATATACCCCATTTTTTTTATCCCTGAAAGCGAATCCCATTCCTGTAGGGTATTGAGCAACGGCAACCACATAAATATAGCTGCTATAAAAATAATCGTCGTCATTAAAGCGTGATAAAGCGGTTCCGTTTTTACAAAATCAAAAACTAATGGGATATGATAGACTGAAAATACACCATTAAATACAATTAAAGCGAGAATTGGTTTTGTAAAAAATTTGAATACCGGTTTAATAATAGGACGATACAGAATAGCTCTCCACAACCATTCTGGAATCCCTAAGATAAGTAAGGGTGGTACAATCAAATATAAAATAGCCATTTGTGTCATATGAGCACTAAACATAATATGCCCGAGTAAATCAACAGGACTTCCTTTACTTACGTATAAGGCAACAATCCCAGAAACAAATAAAATTTGCTGTTTTGTTGAAACAGGTGAACTATCTTTAAATTTCGATCTCCATGGTCCAATAATCATAAAATATAAAACTAAGAGTAAAACCATTACGGATAAATAATAAGGACTCCACAACGCACGAAATCCAAATATTTCAAAGCCCATTAACTTTTCAGCTCCTTAACGCTAGTCCTTCAAAAATATTATACACTTCCAAACTTTCACTATCAATGAACGATCTTTGACAAAATCCTATTACATATACATTTGAAGCTTGTTACAGAAATGCTTTGAATGTAATGAAAAGAGCAATTAGCAAAATGCTAATTGCTCTTTAATTAAGGTTCATTACCACCAAATAATTGTAGTAAAAGCCAATACCGTTAACGCAGCTACAAATACACCTGAGAACAGGAATAGAGCGGACATTTCATGCCCTTTATGACTCATATGCATAAAATAATACAGTTGGAAAATGACTTGAATTACTGCAAGTGTAATAATAAATGGAACTTTAAACCATTCACCGATTCCATCATATCCTACAGCGATAAATGCAACTATCGTCAAGAAAATCATCATACCGAAAGTAATCACTTGGTGTTTCATTTCTTCAGCATTTTTCTTACGGCGATAAACTAAATCTACTTTTGGGTTTGTTGAATTATGATTATTTGCCATCAAATTATCCCACCATTCCCATTAAGTATACAATTGTAAAGATAAATACCCATACAACGTCGATAAAGTGCCAATACAAGCTTGCAACGTAATATTTTGGTGCATTATACAAGCTTAAGCCACGTCTTGCGTTGCGGACAATTAAAGTAGTGATCCACAATAAACCGAAAGCAACGTGCATTCCATGTGTTCCAACTAAAGTGTAAAACGCAGAGCCGAGAGCACTACTAGTAATTGTAAATTCAAAATGATGTACATAATGATTAAACTCATAAATCTCCAAAATAAGGAATCCTAATCCTAAAAGAACGGTGATAATCATCCACAATTGCATTTTACCAAAATTAAAATTTTTCATATGGTACATAGCATAAACACTAGTTAAACTTGAGGTCAAAAGCAGCATTGTTGCCGCAAAAGTCAATGGAATATCAAATAGTTCTTGCGTTGTTGCTCCTCCTGCAGAGGATTCTCTTAATGCTAAGAATGTAGCGAAGAGACTAGCAAAAAGAACTGTCTCTCCTCCAAGGAACAACCAAAAACCTGTAAATTTATTTTTACCTTCGAGGGTAGCTTTTTCAGGCGATGCCGGAAAATTTTCAGCTGTTAACTTATCTTCAACATTTGCCATTATGCTTTCCCTCCTTTTTCTTCCTTAAGTAAATCTTCTTTATGAATATGGTATCCATGATCATCAATTATTGAGCGGAAGAACATTGCACCGAAAGTAATAATAAAACCAACAATGATTAGCGGGAATGCCCAACCATAGTCTTCGCGATAAAGTAATCCAAATGATGCAACGAATAATCCTAAAGACATAATAAATGGTAAGATTGATCCGTTTGGCATATGAATATCACCTAACGGCTCTGCAGGAGTCATCCCTTTATTCCCTGCCATTTTTTCTACCCACAATGCATCTAAACCACGTACAAGTGGAGTTTGTTTAAAGTTATATTCCGCCGGAGGTGAAGCAACCGCCCACTCAAGTGTACGACCATCACCCCAAGGGTCATCTCCAACCTTTTCTCCCTTAATTGAAGTGTAAATGATGTTAATCAATAAAATGATCGTTGCTGCAGCCATAAAGAATGCTCCAACTGTACTTACAAAGTTTGCCATATCTAACCCTTGACCAGGTAAGAATGTAAATATTCGACGTGGCATCCCCCATAGACCGAGGAAATGTTGAATAAAGAATGTTAAATGGAAACCAATAAAGAAAAGTACAAACGTCACTTTATTCAAGAACTCATTTAACATTTTACCGAACATTTTTGGCCACCAATAAACAGTACCAGCAAATAATGAGAACACAACCCCACCAACAATTACGTAGTGGAAATGAGCAACAACGAAATAAGTATCATGGTATTGATAATCTGCTGCTGCTGCTGCAAGCATTACTCCTGTAACCCCACCCATGACGAATGAAGGAATAAAAGCTACTGACCAAAGCATCGGAGAGGTAAATTTAATCGATCCACCCCAAATTGTGAAAAGCCAGTTAAAAATTTTAATGCCTGTTGGTACAGCAATCGCCATTGTAGCAACAGCGAAAATCGCATTTGCAATTGGTCCTAAACCAGTTGTAAACATATGATGCGCCCAAACCATGAATCCTAAAAATCCAATTAATACTGTTGCGAATACCATTGATGAGTATCCGAACAGACGTTTTCTTGAAAATACCGGTAAAATATCAGAGAAAATTCCAAATGCTGGTAAAACTAAGATGTATACCTCTGGATGACCGAAGATCCAGAATAAATGTTCATAAATAACAGTGTTACCGCCAAGACCTGCATCAAAGAATGCAGTTCCAAATAAACGATCAAACATTAATAATGCTAAACCTACTGTAAGCGCAGGGAAAGCAAATAAAATAAGTGCTGAAGCTACAAAAGTTGTCCATGTGAACAACGGCATGCGCATATAGGTCATTCCCGGTGCTCTCATGTTAATGATTGTAGCTAAAAAGTTAATACCAGCTATAAGTGTTCCTAGACCGGAAACTTGCAGCCCTAGTAAATAAAAATCTACGCCATGGCCTTCAGATTGTATTGCTAAAGATGCATAAGAAGTCCAACCAGCGTCAGGTGCTCCACCTAAAAACCAACTTAGATTTAAGAAAACCCCTCCAAAGAAGAACAGCCAAAAACCTAACGAGTTTAAAAATGGAAATGCAACGTCACGAGCACCAATTTGTAATGGTACTACGGCATTCATTAGTGCGAACAATAAAGGCATTGCAGCTAGAAAGATCATTGTAGTTCCGTGCATAGTTAAAATTTCATTATATACACCTGCACTAACAAAGTCATTATTCGGAATTGCTAGCTGAATGCGGATCAGCAACGCTTCTAATCCACCAACAAGGAAGAAGAAGCCACCGGCTATCAGGTAAAGGATAGCGATTTTCTTATGGTCAACGGTTGTTAAATAGTCCCATAAGACTGCACCTACCCCTTTTTTCTGAGTCAACGTGCTCACAGTGTTACCTCCCTTTTCTTTTACAAAGTAATATCTACTTAATTACTAGTAACTTTTAACCCCATTAAATATTCAGTTAACGCATCAAGCTCTTCATCATTTAGCTTTGGATAAGTACCAGTCATTTTATTAGCTGGCTTATAAGCTTCAGGGTCTTTTAACCAATTGCGGATGCTTTCTTCATTATGTTTCAATACTCCTGCAACTGTAGAACGTTCACCAAAAGTTGCCAAGTTTGGAGCTGTTCGAGCTGCAGCAGGACGTTCGTCCATAGGTGTTACAGCATGACATGAAATACATCCCTTTTCTTCAAACAATTGCTCACCTTGCTTCGCTAAATCTGTTGTTGCGACAGCTTTACTATTTTCCATTTCTGAGATCCATTGGTCAAATTCATCTCTAGAAATGGCTTTTACTTTAAAGTCCATTAATGCGTGTGATGGTCCACAAAGCTCAGCACACTTCCCATAAAAATATTCCCCAGCTTGATCAGCACGTTTGGAATCAAACTTTAACCACATTTGGTTGACATTTGTTCCCTTTTCGATATTTGAATCAACATTTGTATCCATTTTTCCGCCAATTGATGGAATCCAGAATGAGTGCTTTACCTCATCTTGATTTGATTCTAAGTTAAAATAAACTTTTTCATCAGTTGGTACTACTAACTCTTGGCTAGTTACAACTCCATAATCAGCATACTCGAATTCCCACCAATAAAGATTTGCCCGTACATTAACGACGATGGCATCTTCTGGTTTACGATTTTTATCCTCAATTGCATCTACATCAGCAAGCTTAAACGTTGCAGAGACAACTGGGACTGTCAAGACAAGTAATAATAGAATAGGAATAACAGTCCAAATGATTTCTAGCTTATGATTCCCTTCAACTTGAACAGGAATATTGTTTTCTTCACCTTTGCGTCGACGGAATTTTACGACTACATAGATGAAGATTACCGTTACGACTGCAATGACAACAACCATTATGAGTGTACTTAACACCATAAGGTCATATTGCATATCCGCTACCTCACCAGCAGGTTGAAGCGTGGAAAGAAACGGTTCACCACAGCCGGCTAGGACAAGCGTCAATGCCGCAAATAAGGATAATAGACGCCATTTTGTCAGCCTTTTTCTCATAGCTAAATCAAACCCCTCTTTCAATAATTTAAAAATTCCTATTATACTTTAATAAGGAACTTATTTATTAATAAATTCTTTTTAAGAAAGAATTTCAAACTAAAAAGCGGTTAATTCACCACTAATAAATAATTTTTAATAAAAGAATAAGTAGGACTCTCACTATTTTTATCAATTGCCAAAATAAACTTTAACTTATCATTATCATGCCTGCTAATTAGGAGACTATCCAAATAACCTTTATGTACTAACCAAAAACAATAAGGAAAAATATTTTTTAGTAAAAAATTCAAGCCAATAAATTACAATAAAAATGAAGGCGGTTGCACTTACTATAAATTCTATGTTTTTTAAAATAGTCCTCTAGATATTAAAACATACTTCTCACTTAATTTGTGAACAAATCATGAAGTATTTTTGTCGAAATTGTGAATGGATTTTTGTAAAAAGTGCAAGTTTTTCTATTTTAACATATAATTCCAAAAAAGTCTCTAAAAATAAACCGTTTACACTTTTAAAGAAAAAAGAGAGAAAATATTCAAAACCCCTTCTCTATTTCTAACAAAATCCTCTTAAATATTCAACCTTTTTTAGTATATTAAAGAAATCAAAATTGAAGATTTTTTTCTCGCTTCATTATTTACGTCCAACTACAATATCCAATAACTTTGTGAACTTTTCCTTATATTTATTGTCTTTTTCCTATACATTGTGTACTATACGATGAGTATTTACTATTAATTTTCTAATAAAGTTATTAAGAAGGTGAACATATTTTGCAACGTGCACTAAAATGGTTTGCCGTGTTTACGACAATCATTATGTTATTAGTTCTACTTGGGGGAGCTCTTGTTACAAAAACGGAGTCTGGAGATGGCTGCGGAAAATCATGGCCTTTATGTCATGGTGAATTTGTACCTAGTGAAATTACCTTTGAGTTAGTCATCGAATTAAGCCATAGACTTGTAAGTGGGCTCGCAGGAATAACAGTAGTCATTCTCGCAATTTGGGCCTGGAAAAAAATCGGTCATATTAGAGAAACGAAATTTTTAGCCATTTTGTCTGTTTTGTTCCTCATTTTGCAGGCACTAATCGGTGCAGCAGCCGTAATGTGGGGTTCATCAGATGCAGTTATGGCTTTGCATTTCGGGATATCATTAATCTCCTTTGCTTCTGTTTTACTGTTAACATTGCTAATATTCGAAGTGGATAAAAAGTTTGAAGCAAGTTCTCTCGTAATTAATAATCAGATGAAGTTTCATATGATTGGGATTACTATTTATTCCTACTTAGTCGTTTATACAGGCGCTTATGTAAGACATAAAGAAGCCAGCCTAGCATGTCCAGATTGGCCTCTATGTAGCAGACGGGCTAGCGGGATGCCAACTACATTGCATGAATGGATTCAAATGGGACATCGGGCTGCTGCGGCATTAATCTTCATTTGGATAGCCTACGTAACATGGAGAGCTATAAAATATCATAAGCATCAAAAAGTTATTTATTGGGGCTGGATAATTGCCTTTATATTAATCTGCTTACAAGTAATTTCAGGTGCTTTAACAGTTGTTTCCGGATTGAATCTTTATATTGCTTTAGCTCATGCATTAATTATCTCATGTCTATTCGGCCTTCTAAGTTATTTTCTACTACTTGTTGGTCGCTCTAAGTACAATTAAATGTTTAAAAAAGCAGGAACCAAATTTAAAAGGTTCCTGCTTTTTTGTTAAGCTATTTAAGATTATTGTTGATTGGATCTGTAGGCATGAGACTCCTGCTTAGAGAATCCAATCAACAGGAGCCCCTACAGAAGCTTACTTCGAGTAGGGGCCCAGACCTCAGCGGAAAGCGAATACCTCGTTGTCAAAAACTCTATTTTATCTAAACGAAGAGTTTCGTCGATGATTTCGATGATGTCTATGTTGAATTGGCTCTACGATTGTTGGCTTTTTATTTTCCTCTTTTACTTTCGGTTTTTGATATGTATCACGATAATTTGTAAACATTGACACATTTACTAATAAGCCCATCGATAAAAGTAAAAGCAATATCGAAGAACCACCGTAGCTGATAAATGGCAGTGGGACACCAGTTATAGGGATTAAGCCTGTTAGACCCCCTAAATTAATTAAAGCTTGAATTGCTATCATACTTGAAATACCTACAGCAAGAAGAGTTCCAAAAGGATCCTGGCATTTTCTCGCGATTTGGAACCCTTTTAAAATAACAAATGTGAGGAGAACTAATACAAAGATTACACCTAAAATCCCTAATTCCTCTGCAATAATCGCCATAATAAAATCAGTATGAGATTCAGGTAAATAGCCATATTTTTGGACACTCTGTCCTAACCCTAAACCTTTTAAGCCTCCAGCTCCTATTGCATAGAAAGAATTAACTAGTTGATAACCATCACCTTGCACATCTCCAAACGGATCAATAACACCGCTAAAACGGCTTAACTGTTCTTGACTAAATAGGTTAACTCCCCTAATTAGTAAGAAGCCAACCATCATTCCTCCAAAAATAAAGACGAGCGAAACGAGCTTTAGAATATTCTTCATTCCCATTCCAGAACACAAAATCATACAAACGGCAATCATACTAATAATAAAGGCTGTACCGAAATCGGGCTGAATGATAACAAACGTACAGATAATCCCTGTAAAAATAAGCGGTGGTAAAACCCCTCTGCTAAATTCATTTAAATATGATTGTTTCTTATCATAGACGGCAGCAAGGTAAATAATTACACTTAATTTTACAAATTCACCTGGTTGTATGTTCATTCCACCAAGCTTGATCCAGCTTTGCGCATTTCCTGCAGCATGTCCAATAAAAAATAATGAACCAAGTAATATAATGGAGCCAAAAACGATTATTTTCAAAATCGTCTTATTTAAAAACGCGCGGTAGGGAAATATCATCATAACTAAGAAGACAAGGCCTCCAGCTATTAATGCAAGCTTTTGCCTTTGAAAAAAGTGATCTGGTTCATATCCCCATCGAGCAACAGCTGTAATCATACTTGAGCTATAGACCATTACAAGGCCAAACGCGCAAAGTAAAATGATCGCTAGTATTAATGAATAATCATAAGATTTTAGAATTTTCTTTACCATAATATCTCTTCCTTACTACTGTCATTATTCGTACGTTGCTTTTATTTTACTATATCTTCGCTCTAAAAAAGTTAATTTCCTTTAAAAACTGATAGAGAAATAAAAAAACTCAAACTTACTACCTAGTTAGTTTGAGTTTTGTTCATTATTTGCCTGTAAATGCATCATGTAGAGCTGAGAGCTCCCTTTCGAGTGTATCTAGCAATTCTTTTCCTTCACGTTCCTCAACTAAGCCTAATCGTACCGCGAAATCAATTTCTCTAGATAAACCGAACATTTGTGTATCTAAAACCTCTTCATAAAGAGGACACTGAGGCATTGTTAAATTGTCCATTTGGACTTTTATTAATTTCATGATTTTTTCAGCATCTGCCCTAAGTAACGCAAGTGCTTTTTCACGATGATTAATAGCAATCTCAGACGCCAAATGAATCCCTCCGTTTCCGAGCGATTACCCTCTACTTATGATTTAATATTATAACCAAATCATTGAAAAAGCAAGGACAATCAATATAAACTTCGATTTTTCGTAAAAAATACACAGATTTTTGATGATAGTTTCTAATTAATATTATGTGACAATTTGTGATAAAAAAGGTTATACTTGCGTTATAAAGGAGTGTCGTTTATGGAATCAATCGTAATGATTAAAGGTAATGTTCAATTTCAAATTACATTAGATCCCGGTGTTTGGATCTTCGATGACAGAAAGGTTGATTTAACAACGTATTTCACAGAAGAAGCTGCAACAATAGATGAAATTGAAGAATACACGAAGGCAACTTCAAAACATTGGGAACGTGAAATTAGAGAGGGAGCCATTCATCCCCCTACACTTAAAACTGAAAAAATCTATGAAAAACAAAAAGTGCTAAATGGTACTTTCGGTATTCCATTAAAGCCGTTCCTTGAAAACGCTGTTATTCTTGAAGATGCCACAACTGTCAATTTTGTGACGAAAGAAGGAAATATTTCATTATCAATTGAAGAAGCTCTTAATGTTGTTCTTGGGTTTAGTATTAATGGAAAACCTCTAAAAGAAGATGGTCCAATACATATTTATTATGGAGATGGTTCAAATTATTCAAACCCAATAAAAAATGTAAAGGAAATTGTTGTCGTTTAAGTATCTAATAAAGCCCCCTTAAATATGCCTAAGTATAGACCTTAAAAGGGGGCTTCATAAATCCCCCTTGGCTTTCTTAAAGTATGTCAGCTGCTAGTTGTGCTAACCCTGACCGTTCACCCTTAACAAGTCTTACATGTCCAGCAATTGGTTGATCCTTAAATTTCTCAACAACATATGTTAAGCCATTATTGTATTCATCAAGATATGGATGGTCAATTTGTTCTGGATCACCCATTAAGACAATTTTACTCCGTTCACCAACCCTTGTAAGAATAGTTTTCACTTCATGCTTTGTTAAGTTTTGTGCTTCATCTATAAGAATAATTTGTTCAGGGATACTACGCCCTCGAATATATGTTAAAGCTTCAACCTCAATCGACCCCATACCCGCTAAAATCGCATCTAATTCTCCCGGTTTTTTAGTATTGAATAGATATTCCAAATTATCGTAAATTGGCTGCATCCAAGGTCTTAATTTTTCTTCCTTTTCACCAGGCAAAAATCCAAGGTCCTTTCCAACCGGCACGATTGGTCTTGCGACTAACAGCTTTTTATAAGTTCCTAAATCCTCCGTCTGCATAAGACCTGCTGCAAGAGCTAATAATGTTTTTCCAGTACCAGCTTTACCAATAAGGGTTACTAATGGAACATCCGCCCTTAAAAGCAGCTCAAATGCCATTGTTTGTTGGACATTTCTCGGTCTTATTCCCCAAATATGGTCATGGTCAAAAACGAGCCTTTGAATCTTTTTACCTGATTGATCAACCTTACCAATTGCTGATGATGAACCACCTAATGCATCCTTCATAATAACGAATTGATTTGGATAAAATGGATGGTTTGTTATTTCCGAAAGAATAAGTTCGTTCTTTTCATAAAACCGATTTAAATTATCGCTACTAATATACAAATCAAGAAATCCAGTGTATATATGGTCAATTTCGACTACTCGATCACTTAGAAAATCCTCGGCTATAAGGCCAATAGCGTCTGCCTTAACCCTAACGAGCGTGTCCTTGCTTACTAAGATTACAGCTCGGCCATTTTCCTTTGTCTGCTCCTCCAAGGATAAATTTTTTGCAACAGCTAGAATTCTGTTATCATTTGTTTTTTCAACAAATATTTCTTGAAGTTGTTGAAAAGAACGGTGATTTAATTCAATTCTGAGTGAACCACCATTTGGCAACGGAATTTTTTCATGGAGCTTTCCAGATTCTCTTAATTGATCGATTAGTTTTGATACTTGTCTAGCATTCCTTCCAATTTCATCCATGTACCTTTTTTTTGAATCTACTTCCTCTAAAACAACTGCAGGAATAATTACTTCATTTTCTTCAAAGGAAAAGATTGAATTTGGGTCTTGCAATAAAACATTCGTGTCTAGTACATAAATCTTCCTCAAAACTCCGCCTCCTACTCCGTGCTATTTTTTTATGGAGTGAAACAATTAGTTCGTAAAAAAGTCAAGCTGTGAATGAAGCGTTGCTAAAATATATGAAAGGATGAATAAAGATAGAAGGTTTATTAGACAATAAAATTAAAAAGCAAGGAAAAAAACTGCAATGAATGTTCTTTAAATGGATTCAATTGCGGAATTAAGGAGTGATTTCATGAAAATAATTTATTTTGCTTTACTACTACTAACCCTTGCTCTTACTGGTTGTAATGTAAATCAAGGTGCACCCAATACTGACGACTCACTTAATAACGGGACACCAATTAAAGTAAAAAACAGTGTAGATGAAAATAATATAGACCGAAAAACTGGACAAGAAATCTCGAAGCACCTTGTTAATTTGGCTAACAGAATACCAGAGGTCAATGATGCTACTGCTGTTGTATTAGGGGATTTTGCTGTTGTTGGCATTGATGTAAATTCAAATTTGGATCGAAATAAAGTTGAATCAATAAAATATACAGTTTCGGAAAGCTTAAGGCATGACCCCTATGGTGCAAATGCTGTCGTAATCGCAGATGCAGATACAAACGCACGCCTTCGTGAAATGGGAAGAGAAATACAAGAAGGTAGACCAATTGTTGGCATATTAGATGAGCTTGCAGCAATTGTCGGGCGCGTTATACCTGAAATACCTAATGATGCACTTGATAATCAACAAAAACAACCAACTGAAACAAATGACGATCAATTAAATAACAAAAATGAGAAAAAAATAGAAGAAGAGCAGCAGGATCAATCAAATAATCAGAAGCACCGTTAAGACAAAGAGATAAGGAGGCAATCTGAAAGAAGCTAACCTCAAGCAACACTAAATTTGGAGATAAAAAATTGTATGCTCCCATTTAATGCCTAAAGAGGATTGAACACCTTTCAATTAAGAATGCCTCCTTAAACTGTTATTATACTAATTATCAAATTGGGCCTTTCATCCCTTCATTCACTCTCCAATTAATCACAAGTCACATTCATTTTTTCTTAGGTTCTTCATTATTTAACCTCTAACATGATATACTTAATAAAACGTACGACTAAAAAATTGTAAAAGGTTTGAGGTGTCGAATGAAGGTAAAGTGTGTAATTTGTGATAAAGTTGAAAATATTGAAGATGAAACATTAATGGCAAAACGATTAAGAAATCGTCCCATCCATACATATATGTGTAGAGAATGTAATGAACGAATTGAAGCGAAAACAAACGCTCGTATCGCAACTGGAAAATTTAGGCTTTATCAAGATAAAAAAACGGAAGACTCATGGTAACTTAAATTAATTAGGCTTTCTTTAAGCTATTTGTGAAATTAGTCTTTTGCGAATTAATTTATGGATAAAATTCTTTCTCTTTAAAGATACCCTTAAAAGAAAGCTATCAATTTGCAACAATAAAAAGCTGCCTTAACTTATGACCTACTTAAAGGACAAATGTTAAGACAGCTTTTCTTATGCCTCTTTTGCATCTTGTTTTTTTGATTGATAAAGTCTAATTTTGTAAATGATTAAGATTAATGCAGCGACAACTAACCCTTCAGCTATCGGTAAAAAGATACCTAAAAAAGTGAGCACTGTACATCCTAATGCGAGAAATATGTAAATGATAAGGGATTTTAATATCGGAAGCTTTTTGGCAAATCCCAGTTTATAAACAACCACTGATAACAGAAAAATTGTGATATATAACAGCCACATTCCTAAGTCTGGATTTTCGGTAACTTTATACAAACTAGGAAAAAATGATAATCTTTCTTCTATTTCCACCTTTCCCCCTCCTTATTCTCATCACATTTTATAAAAACGATAAAATCAACCTAAAAAAATGGCTGATTCATCTAAAATTATCTTCAAAAATTATTATTGTCTATTGGACTAGACACGTAACATTAAGATAACTTTCTATAGTTGAATCAGCCTTCTGCACAATTAATTATCAGCAGTGAATATAGTAAGCAAGATTAGTTTACTATGTGCACTCTATTCAAAGAAATCGTTAAATTCCTGCTAACTTTTTCTTTTTCGCTGCTTTTTCACGTTCATTTTTATCTAATATTTTCTTTCTAAGTCTAATGGACTCAGGGGTTAATTCACAATATTCGTCTTCGTTTAAATACTCTAACGCTTCCTCTAACGACATTATACGAGGTTTTTTCATTGTATTTGTTTGGTCTTTTGTAGCTGAACGAATATTCGTTTGTTGTTTCATTTTACAAATGTTAACAACTAAGTCGTTTTCACGTGTATGTTCCCCTACGATCATACCTTCATAAACATCAACACCGGCTTCAACAAATATCACACCACGGTCTTCAACACCTTGAATACCATATGTTGTTGATTTTCCGTTTTCCATTGAAACAAGAACACCTTGTCTGCGTCCACCAACTTTTCCTGGCTGCATCGGCTGATAGCTATCAAATGTATGATTAATGATACCGAAGCCACGTGTTAATGACATAAATTCTGTTGAGTAACCTATTAACCCACGAGCAGGAACATTAAAAATTAAGCGAACTTGCCCGTTCCCGTTATTAATCATATCAATCATTTCACCTTTTCGAGCACCGATTGATTCCATTACACCACCAGTATGCTCCTCAGGTACATCGATTTGAACTCGTTCAACAGGTTCACAACGAACACCGTCAATTTCTTTTACAATTACTTCAGGCTTTGAAACTTGAAGCTCGTAACCTTCGCGACGCATATTTTCAATTAAAATTGAAAGGTGAAGCTCACCACGTCCTGATACGATCCATGCATCAGGGGAATCCGTTGGCTCAACTCGTAAGCTTACGTCAGTTTGTAATTGTGATAATAATCTTTCTTCAATTTTACGAGCTGTCACGAATTTACCTTCACGACCAGCAAATGGACTATTATTTACTGCAAAGGTCATTTGTAATGTAGGCTCGTCTATACGTAAAATCGGTAAAGCTTCTTGATGCTCAACAGGACACACTGTTTCCCCAACGTTTATATCTTCCATACCTGAAACTGCAACTAAATCCCCAGCAACAGCTTCTTGAATTTCAATACGTTTAAGTCCTTGGAATCCGAATAATTTTGTCACTCGGAAGTTTTTAACAGAACCATCAATCTTCATTAATGCTACTTGCTGACCTACATGCATCGTTCCACGGAAAACACGACCGATACCAATTCGTCCTACATAATCATTATAATCAAGTAGAGCTACTTGGAATTGTAGATGTTCTTCTCTATTATCAATTGGAGCAGGAATGTGCTCAACGATTGCATCAAATAGTGATGCCATATTTTCTTCTTGATCTGCAGGATCTGGACTTGTACTAGCTGTACCATTAATAGCTGATGCAAAAACAACTGGAAATTCTAGTTGATCTTCATTTGCATCTAATTCAATAAATAAATCAAGAACTTCATCAACTACTTCTGACGGGCGGGCAAAATCACGGTCAATTTTGTTTACAACAACAATTGGAGTCAAATTTTGCTCTAGTGCTTTTTTCAACACAAAGCGTGTTTGTGGCATACAACCTTCATATGCATCAACAACTAATAGAACCCCATCAACCATTTTCATAATCCGTTCAACTTCGCCACCGAAGTCCGCATGTCCTGGAGTATCCATGATATTGATACGAGTATCTTTATAATTAATTGCTGTATTTTTTGCTAAAATCGTAATCCCGCGTTCACGTTCCAAATCATTGGAATCCATTGCACGTTCTGCTACTTGTTCATTCGAACGAAATGTACCAGATTGGTGTAAAAGCTGGTCAACCAAAGTTGTTTTCCCATGGTCTACGTGGGCAATAATAGCTATGTTGCGAATATCGTTTCGTAATTTCACTCTTTCATCTCCCAAAATGTATATTCAAATAGGATCTACTTAAAGGTTTTCCATACTTCTGACAAGTAATACGGTAAGTCTTTTCGCAGTATTCTAATTGATTTAAAAATAAATAAAAATTACCTTGGTATTATACCACAAACAATGTAGAAAAGTGATATGTTTTTATGTAAACTATATATTAAGATACGATAATTTTTTCTTCACAACTTAGGAGAGTGAAGTTTTTATGAAAATTGGCAAGTGGATTTTTCTAGTTTTAGCATGTGTTGCAGCTTTATCTATGATCGGGATTGGAATTGCAGTTGGTGAACGGAGTCTACTCGGAGTCCTACTCTCAATCGTATTATTAAATGCAGTTATGGCATTTGGATTTATCCTAAAAAAAAGAATGAGAGAAAAAGGAATATTAGAGTGAAAATAAGATTGTTAATCCTTAATTGAATAGTCCTTGTGAGACTCCTTATTTAAGGATTAACAATCTTCATAAAGGCTTCACTGTAAGTATATATTGTTGAGAAGTATGGTCATCAATTTCAAATTTATATTGCTCAAAGCCACATTTCCCAAGAAATAACAACCAAGAACTTTGATTTGAAGGACACGCAGCAAATAGCGCTTTATGGCCCCTCGCTTTTAATTCCTCTCCAATCATCGCAATTATTTTTTTGGCAAAACCTTGCCCTCTAAATGATGGATGAATAAGAATTGTTCCAAGCCAAGGCTTTTCATTTGAAGGTGACCACTCCAATACATAGCAAATCCCAACTAAGTCTCCATCAAGCTCCCAAACCTGCCAAACTCCACTATACATACTATAATTTGAGAGATATGTTTCTAGTTGTTCAGGAACACATTCCTCTTTGCTCCATTCGGGACTTGCCTTTACTAGCTCATTAAAAAAATGTACATCCTTTTCTATTTCAAGCTTTTTCCAAGAAAAAGATTGAGAATTCATCATTTGTTTAAATACTCCTCAATAATATGCTTGTGAAGATGTTTTTCACCTACGAAGAACGAGGTTTTTGTTAAAATATCAAGCTTCTCTCCAGTCATCGTTGAAATACTTCCTCCGACTTCTTCAATTAATACTAATCCTGCCGCAAAATCCCAAGGTGCGAGTCTCATAGTCATGTAACCATCTAATCGACCAGCAGCAACGTAAGCACATTCAAGAGCAGCGGAGCCATATGAGCGAGTGCCTCTTACCTTTTTAACAATTGGTACAATTAGTTGATAATCGATTCGCGGATTTTCAGTTACCCATACAGGATTGATTCCTAAAATTGCTTTTTCTATCTCTACTTTATCAAGTTTTGGTAAAGGAATATCATTCATAAAAGCGCCTTCACCTTTAAACGCATGATACAATTCATTATGTACGACATCATAAATTAAACCTATGTAACCCACTCCGTCACCATAGATTCCAATTGATATGGCAAAGTTGCGCTGTTGATGAACAAAATTCATCGTTCCATCAATCGGGTCAATAATCCAAAGAACTCCATCCATTGATGACACTTCATCACCATAACCTTCTTCACCTAAAATTCGATGTTCTGGATAGGTCTCTTGAATCCTGCTTATAAAAAATTGCTCAATTTCTTTATCCATGTTCGTTACTAAATCATTTGGATTTGATTTGTATTGAATGGAAAGAGATGAATCAAATGAATGCCGAATTTTTTCTCCAGCCTCTATTATCCATTGCTTTGCTTTTTGATCTATATCCTTCCAATTTGTCATGCAACAACCTCTTTTCTTTTTATATATCACTTTTTCATTTATAAGAATACTGTATTAAAAGAAAGGACGGAAAGCAAGCAAGACCATTTGCTAAACGCAGATAAAAACGAACCCTGATTAGGTTCGTTTGTAGCTTCATTTCAGCTCCAACAGCTAAGCTTGGAGCTTCATCCACTCTTTTCGAAGTTTTTCCAATTTTTGCTTACATTCTATTTTTTTCTTTACATCTTTATTCTGCATAGCTTCATAAAGGGTGGCTAATTCATAATCAAGTTCGAGTCTTAACACCCCAATACGATTGTTGTTGGTTTTTTGACCACTCGTTTTCACAATTTGTTTCATTTGTTTACCGCCCCTTTCTATCCAACCTTAATTTTTTTTGTCACCATTCAGTTGTCTCAAGAATTCATTAATTAGGATGCTATCGTTTTTTTATATAGTATGTAAAAGGAAAATCAGTTGGAACTATGAGTATGAAATTGTGTATCCACCTAACCGCCTATGTCAAAATGAATCATATTTGTTAAAAGTACATATTACTATCGAAAAGAAGCTTGTCGATATATAATAGTAGAATAGAGAACACAAACAGGAGGAATCATTACGTGAATTTTACCGGCTTTACTGAAAAAGATTTTGAAACCTTTACAATAGATGGGTTAGAAGACCGAATGGAAGCAATAAGGGAAAGAATTCAACCAAAGTTTAAAGAAATTGGTCAAATTTTAACAGATGACTTAACAGCTTCACTACAAAAAGAAATGTTTCTTCATATTGCGAAGCATGCCCGAAGAACGATAAACCCGCCAAAAGATACTTGGCTGGCAATTGCAGATAATAAACGAGGCTATAAACAACATCCACATTTTCAAGTTGGCTTATTCGATGATCATCTTTTCGTCTGGTTAGCTTATATCTACGAATTACCAAATAAAGAGGAAATGGCTGGAAACTTTTTAGAAAACTTAAATACAATTTCTAAACTTGTTCCAGATGATTACTATGTGTCACTTGACCATACTAAAAAAGATGCTAAGCCAATTACAGAAATCGATTTAAAGGGTGCTTTAGAGCGTTTTAGAGATGTAAAAAAAGCAGAATTTTTAATAGGACGTCACATTCCAGCTAATGATGAACTGCTACGTGATGGAGAAAAGTTACTTGCTTATATTAGAGAAACGTTTCATACTCTAATTCCACTATATAAGATGTCATATCATTAATTATTACTATAAACGTAAGGTATAAAATAAGTCACTCATGTATAGAAAAATTGTTCATGAGTGACTTGAAACTTTAAAGGAGTAGGCTAAAAAACTCCTCTCTCATATCCTATTACATTTTAATAGTTTCGCTATCATTGACGTCATCCTTCATTTTCTTTATGACTCGATAAATTGAGTAACCACTTACTTGCTCAAACTCATTTCCAATCGTTTTTTCTTCTGCTTTACTAGGAACAATCTCCTTAAATCTACGATATGCTTCCATTAAACTTTTTCTTTCAATTCCTTTTTCATATGCTTGTTCTATACATTGAAAAAATTGGATAACATCAACTGTTTCCTCTGTACTCCATTCGAAAGAAATTGGATATTGATAATCCATCTATACTCACTCCATCCTTAGCATTTCACTTTCATTATTTTATCAAAGCAAGTAAAGAGAATACAAATTTAAGCGTATTTTACGATGAATGGGAGTTGTCAGTTTGTAAAACAATAGTACTATCAATTTATTTTTATTGACTGTCCTTATTGATAAAGGTATAATTCTTTTGTTTTTTATAAAACAAATTGTGAATTATGCTATAACAGGTCAGGCAGCCATTTAGATATTTAGGCAATTATAATAAATGTATTTTTTGAACCTAAAATTCATAAGAGGCCGTTAGTTTGTCCTAAAAAATAGATGAAATGATTACTAAAAAGAAGGTGGAAAAACTTTGTCACAGAATGAAACACCATTGTTCACTGGTCTTGTTGAACATGCCAAAAAAAATCCTATTCAATTCCATATACCAGGCCATAAAAAGGGAGCTGGCATTGAACCAGAGTTTCGACAATTTATCGGTGAAAATGCATTATCAATTGATTTAATCAACATCGGACCTTTGGATGACTTACATGCTCCAAAAGGGATCATTAAAAAGGCTCAGGAGCTTGCAGCTGAGGCATTTGGTGCTGACTATACATACTTTTCAGTACAAGGGACCAGCGGAGCAATTATGACGATGGTTATGGCCGTTTGTGGACCTGGTGATAAAATCATTGTTCCTAGAAATGTTCATAAATCCATTATGAGTGCTATCGTCTTTTCAGGTGCAATCCCTATATTTATCCATCCAGAAATCGATAAAGAATTAGGAATTTCACATGGAATTACGATAGATGCTGTAGAAAAAGCATTAGAACAAAATCCTGACGCAAAAGGGGTTCTAGTAATTAATCCAACTTATTTTGGAATCTCTGCAGATTTAAAAAAAATTGTTGAGATTGCCCATTCATATAATGTTCCTGTTTTAGTTGATGAAGCACATGGAGTACATATTCATTTCCATGAAGATTTACCGATGAGTGCAATGCAGGCAGGAGCAGATATTGCGGCAACTAGTGTCCATAAGTTAGGTGGCTCGATGACTCAGAGTTCCGTATTAAATGTAAAAAAGGGATTAGTTTCCCCACAACGAGTACAATCTATTTTGAGCATGTTAACAACGACATCTACATCTTATCTATTATTAGCATCACTCGATGTTGCAAGAAAACAGTTAGCAACGAAAGGTCATGTATTAATTGAGAGAACGATTCAATTAGCTAATTACACTCGAGAGAAAATTAATGAAATTGATGACATTTATTGTGTTGGAAAAGAAATATTAGGTACAAAAGCAACCTTTGATTATGACCCTACAAAATTAATCATACCAGTTTATAAATTAGGGATTTCCGGTTACGATGTAGAGAATTGGTTACGGAACAATTATCAAATTGAAGTTGAATTATCAGATCTATATAATATTCTTTGTATCATAACTCCAGGTGATACGAAAGAAGATGTTGATACATTAGTCCATGCACTTAAGGAGCTTTCGACTACTGTTCATAAAAACAACAATATATCAAATGAAAAATCTCACATTTTATTACCAGATATCCCTGTTTTAGCTTTAACGCCTCGTGATGCTTTTTATTCTGAAACAGAGGTTGTTGATTTTAATGATTCTGCGGGTAGAATCATAGCCGAGTTTATAATGGTTTATCCACCAGGAATACCGATTTTTATTCCAGGTGAGATTATTTCAGAAGAAAATCTAACATATATTAAGAAAAACCTTGAGGTTGGATTACCAGTTCAAGGTCCAGAAGATCCTTCTTTAAAAACAATCAGGGTAATAAAAGAACATCGCGCAATTAAATAAACTAAACAAGCTTTCAATCAGTGTATTGTAAAGCAAAAAATGTGAGGAAATTTTCCTCACATTTTTTATTTGAGGTACAGCATTTAATTATTAATTCACTGATTTTCGACTTTCATTCCTACATTCGTGATGATCACATTTTCCATATAACGTTGTGACTTTCTCCCCATCAAGATGGCCGATTGTAGAGTTACAGTTTTGACATACAATTGTACACATGCCCATACCCCTTTCAATCATATATTCACTTTCAATATAAATGAAAGCGTTTAACGAAGTGTTATACCTAATAATATGACCTTCGAAACTTACTAAGAACATATTTATATAACATATTTAAAGAGTTTTTCTCATTAATTTGAGGACAAAATAAAAATTGGTGAGAAAATATATAACTGTATAGAAATTCTCTTTCAAACTATTTAATAAATAAGTGGAGGATAATTTGTAAACAAAGCATAAATATTGATAAACTCACCAACGTTATAACAATTGCATCTCTTTTGGACTTTATTAGTGTTAGTGCAATTAAATAAGCTAAATAGAAAAAAATTGTTAAGAGGATTGTTTTCGAGATAAGACTATCCTTTTTTGATAACCACGAAACAAAAGAATAACTACTCCATAGAATAAGATGATAACAATAAATACTGGAACATAATTTCACATCACCTTCTCCCCTTCCTATCACTTATAAAAGTCTATTCATTTTCTTCTAAAAACATCCATTGTTTCAGTCTAGTATCAATTCAATAATAGCCTACCGGGTAATTTTTCAATTATGTAACAATTAGGTGACAATAGGAGGAAAATCCAATATTTATGATAAAATAGGTTTAATTTAACAGAGAAGAATCGTTTTTAGCCATTTAGACTTGGAATTTTACACTGAATAAGACCTAATGTGAGAATAAATAAAAGAGGTGGGCAAGGATGAAACGCTCAATACTCATTGCCTTCATTATACCAGTTATACTACTTTCTTCATGTGAAAATCAACTTTTTTCTAATACAATTCCTGAAGATAACTCAAATGAAGATATTCAATTATTATTTTTTTCTGATAATAAAGACGTGAAAAAAGAAGAAGTATATTATAATGCTTTACTACAGATTAAAAATGATTTTCCAGAATTATATAATATAGAATTCGCCTCTAAAAAAAGCCTTGAATGGAAATATAATATTGATGTCTATCCTTCCCTTATTGTTATCAATGAAAACGAGGAAGTGGTCGCAAAAATAGAAGGATATGTTGAAACAGAGGAAGAAATTATAAATCCAATTGTTCAGGCATTATCGAAAAATGGAAGCTAGAAGCAAAAGCTTAAACGCACTCTAACAAAATGTTTAAGTGTTCTAAATATAATACATACATGCTAGATTCACTTATATCATGTATTCTTATTGTTAATAAAAAGCTAGTAGTTCATTTGTGGAGAACTAGCATATAAACATTATCATTATTAGAATTGGAATTAACCTTCAAGGCGGCTTTTGCAGCACCTTCTAAAAACTTTAGTTGAGTACTACGGATGCCGAATACTTTTATATTTCTGATTTAAAGACTAGCTTAAAAGCGTTTGCTGATCGTAGTTGATGATGTTATATAACTCCTGCCTTAAAGAGGCGTGCGTATGCCAAAGGGAGACCGGGGCCATAGGATCTTACTTAGAACAGGCTCTCGCACTACCCCAGCGAAACACGAAAGCCTCAAGTGGAAATCAACAAACTATTTAAAAAAGGAGATTACAGTTCAATCTGCAATCTCCTTTTTATATAGAGCTAAAAAAACTATCCCTTGAATAACAAGGAATAGTTTTAATTTTATATATTATTTTACAATATGGATAGGACTACCGATAGCAACTTCAGCAGCTTCCATTGTAATCTCACCTAGTGTTGGGTGAGCATGAATAGTCATCGCAATATCCTCAGCAGTCATTCCAGCCTCGATTGCTAAGCTTAACTCTGAGATCATATCAGATGCACTTGGACCAGCAATTTGTGCACCGATCACTAATCCATCCTCTTTACGAGTAACAAGTTTTAAGAAACCATCAGTGTCATTTAAAGATAGCGCACGACCATTTGCAGCAAATGGGAACTTCGCAGCAACTACTTCAATGCCTTCTGCTTTTGCACTTGCTTCAGTATAACCAACAGTAGCCAATTCAGGCTCAGAGAATACAACCGCAGGAATTCCTAAATAATCAATTTCTGCTTTTTCTCCAGCAATAGCTTCTGCAGCGATTTTACCTTCGTATGAAGCTTTATGAGCTAATTGAGGACCTTCAACGATATCACCAATTGCATAAATGTTAGGTACATTTGTACGACATTGCTTGTCAATTTTAATGATACCTCTCTCAGTCATTTCAACACCCACTTGTTCTAAACCAAGCTCATCAGTGTTTGGACGACGACCAACAGAAACTAAAAGGTAATCAGCCTCAACTACTTTTTCTTCACCATTGATTTCAAATGTTACTTTAACGCCAGTTTCAGACTCTTCAACACTTTTAGCAGATGCTTTTGTGAAAATTTCAGCGCCTTTTTTCTTAAGGTTACGAGTAACAATTGAAGTCATTTGCTTTTCAAAGCCAACTAAAATATCGTCAGCAGCTTCAATAAATGTAACTTCAGTACCGAAGTTAGCATATGCAGAACCTAGCTCGATACCAATTACTCCACCACCGATAACAACAAGCTTTTTCGGAATTTCCGGTAAATTTAACGCACCTGTTGAATCGATAACACGTTTAGAGAATTTAAATGTTGGGATTTCAACTGGACGAGAACCTGTTGCAATAATTACATTTTTAAATTTATATGTTTGAGAACTTTTTTCGTCCATAACTTTTACAGTTTCACTGTCAACGAAATATGCTTCTCCGTATACAACATCTACTTTATTACCTTTAAGTAATCCTGCAACTCCACCTGTAAGCTTCTTCACAACACCTTGCTTGAATTCTTGCACTTTAGAAAAGTCAACTGTTACGTTCTCAGCTTTAATTCCAAATTGCTCTGAATGTTTAGCATGCTCATAACGGTGTCCAGCAGAAATTAACGCTTTAGAAGGAATACATCCAACATTTAGACATACCCCACCTAAAGTAGCCTTTTCTACAACTGTTACTTTTTGTCCTAATTGTGCAGCACGAATTGCAGCTACATATCCGCCAGGACCTGCTCCAATGACAAGAGTATCTGTTTCAATTGGGAAATCACCTACTACCATCGATTACGCCTCCATTAAAATTAGTTGTGGATCATTTAGTAAACGCTTGATGTGGTTAAGAGCATTTTGTGCTGTCGCTCCATCAATCATTCTGTGGTCGAAGCTTAATGATAAAGCTAAAACAGGAGCTACAACAATTTCTCCATCACGAACAACTGGTTTTTCAGCAATACGACCAATACCTAAAATTGCAACTTCAGGATGATTAATAACTGGAGTAAACCATTGACCACCAGCTGAACCAATATTAGAGATTGTGCAAGAAGCACCTTTCATTTCGTTTGGAGCTAGCTTACCATCACGTGCTTTTGTCGCTAATCCGTTAATTTCATCTGAAATTTCAAATACAGATTTACGCTCAGCATTTTTAACAACTGGTACAAGAAGACCTTTTTCAGTATCTGCAGCAATACCAATGTTGTAGTAATGTTTTTGAACAACTTCATCTGTAGAATCATCTAATGATGTATTTAATACAGGATACTTTTTAAGTGCTGAAGTAAGAGCTTTAACAACATATGGTAAATAAGTTAACTTAATACCTTGCTCAGCAGCCACAGCTTTGAATTGCTTACGATGTGCAACAAGCTTTGTAACATCTACTTCATCCATTAATGTTACGTGTGGAGCAGTATGCTTAGAGTTAACCATCGCTTTTGCAATTGCACGACGGATTGGGCTCATTTTTTCACGAGTTTCTGGTAAATCACCTTCAGGAATAGCAATTGCAGCAGGTGCAGCTTGTTTTTCTTCTTTTGCAGCTGGTGCTTCAGTTGCAGCAGCTGGTGCTGTACCACCTTGTAAGAATGCATCAATATCAGCTTTCATTACACGTCCATTTTTACCAGTTCCTGAAACAAGACGAATATCAACATCTTTTTCACGAGCATATTTACGAACTGAAGGCATTGCAATAACGCGTTTGCTTGGATCAACTTCAGCTTCAGCAGTTGCACCTTGTGCCTCAGGAGCTGGTGCAGCAGCTTCTTGCTTCACTTCCTCTTTCGGCTCGTCATCACCATGGTCACCTTTAAATTTCAAATCTTCATATCCTGGTGCATCAAAA
This sequence comes from Metabacillus sp. 22489, assembly GCF_052044855.1. NCBI lineage: Bacteria > Bacillati > Bacillota > Bacilli > Caryophanales > Bacillaceae > Metabacillus > Metabacillus sp. 22489. The sequence continues at coordinate 95,486 of NZ_JBQENT010000011.1, read as the reverse complement.
GTGATAATTGTTTGACCAACTGTAGCAACTGTACCTTCTTCAACATTTACTTCTGTTACAGTTCCTTTTACAGGTGAAGGGATTTCAACAACCGCTTTATCGTTTTGTACTTCTGCTAGTACATCATCTTCTTCAACTTTGTCACCTGGTTTAACAAACCATTTAACGATTTCACCTTCATGAATACCTTCTCCGATGTCAGGCAGTTTAAATTCGAATGCCAAATCATTCGACCTCCTTGTTGTAATAAAGTGAGATGATTGCTTAATACATTATTCATTTAGACACATGCATGAATGAAATGAGTGTCGATAAATCTCTCATTCATGCAGTGCTTTTTTTATGCTTTTACTAAAAGTAAATTTGTATTAAGCAAAGTGATTAATTACTCTAAAATTAGAAGTTCATAACTTTCTTAGCTGTTTCAATAACATCTTTATATGTTGGTAACCAAACGTTTTCTGCTTCTGTAAATGCATAAACAGTATCAGGAGCTGCAACGCGAAGAACTGGTGCTTCTAAGCTTAAAATTGCACGTTCAGTAATTTCTGCAACTACGCTTGCACCGATACCAGCTTGTTTTTGAGCTTCTTGTACAACCATAGCGCGACCAGTCTTTTCAACAGATGCAATAATTGTATCAATATCTAAAGGACTAATTGTACGAAGGTCAACAACTTCTACAGAAATTCCTTCTTTTTCTAATTCTTCAGCAGCTTTTAATGACTCATGAACCATTGCTCCATAAGTAATGATTGATAAATCAGTTCCTTCACGTTTAACATCTGCCTTACCAATTTCAATCGTATATTCCTCTTCCGGTACTTCTTCACGGAATGAGCGGTATAATTTCATATGCTCTAAAAATACAACAGGGTCATTGTCGCGAATAGCAGAAATTAACAATCCTTTTGCATCATATGGAGTTGAAGGAATAACAACTTTCAAACCAGGTTGTTGAGCAACTAATCCTTCTAAGCTATCTGCATGCAATTCAGGTGTATGTACGAATCCACCGAATGGTGAACGAATTGTAACTGGTGCATTCCAACGACCACCTGAACGGTAGCGCATACGAGCTAATTGTCCGCTTAATGAATCCATTACTTCGTAAACAAATCCGAAGAATTGAATTTCCATTACTGGACGGAATCCAGTAATACCAAGTCCAACTGTAAGACCACCAATACCAGATTCAGCAAGTGGAGTATCGAATACACGATCTTCACCAAATTCTTTTTGAAGTCCTTCCGTTGCACGGAATACGCCACCATTTAAGCCAACGTCTTCTCCATAAACGAGGACGTTTTCATCGTTTTTTAGCTCTGTGCGAAGAGCATCTGTAATGGCCTGAATCATTGTCATTTGTGCCATGGCTTATTTCGACTCCTTTTCTTTGTAAATTTCATATTGTTCTTTTAGGTTAGCTGGCATTTCTTCGTACATAATTTCCATTAAGTCAGTAACCTTTTGTTTTGGATATTTATCAGCTTTTTGAATTGCTTCTTTAATATCTTCTTTAGCTTGTTCAATTGTTTTATTTTCTTCTTCTTCATTCCAAATACCTTTAGCTTCAAGGTACTTACGGAAACGTACTAACGGGTCTTTCGCTGCCCATTCATTTTCAGTTTCTTTTGTACGGTAACGAGTTGGATCATCACCAGCCATTGTATGAGGTCCGTAACGGAAAGTAAGTGTTTCAATTAATGTAGGACCTTCTCCGTTAATTGCACGTTCACGAGCATCGCGTACAGCTGCATATACAGCTAACGGATCCATACCATCAACTTGAACACCAACAATACCAGCTGCAACAGCTTTTTGTGCAATTGTTTGTGCTGCAGATTGTTTTTCTACAGGTGTTGAAATTGCATAACGGTTATTTTGTACAACAAAAATTGCAGGAGCTTTAAATGCACCAGCAAAGTTAATTCCTTCATAGAAGTCACCTTGAGATGCTCCACCATCACCAGTATAAGTGATTGCAACAGCTTGTTTGCCTTTTTTCTTCAATCCAAGAGCTACACCAGCTGTTTGAATATATTGAGCACCAATAATGATTTGTGGTGAAAGACAATTTACACCTTCAGGCATTTGGTTGCCGTGGAAATGTCCTCTTGAGAATAAGAATGCTTGATATAATGGAAGACCATGCCAAATGATTTGTGGAACATCACGATATCCAGGTAAAATCCAGTCTTCTTTTTCTAATGCAAATTGTGATGCTAGTTGAGATGCTTCTTGACCAGCAGTTGGTGCATAGAAACCTAGACGACCTTGACGGTTTAAAGAAATTGAACGTTGGTCTAAAATGCGTGTGTAAACCATACGGCGCATTAATTCTTTTAATTGTTCATCAGTAAGATCAGGCATAGCTGCTTCGTTTACAACTTTACCCTCTTCATTTAAAATTTGTAACGTTTCGAACTGCTTAGAAATCGCTTCAAACTGCTTTTTACTGTCAACAACAGCATTTTTAGTTTTTGCAGCCATCTTATAACCTCTTCCTTTCCTTATTTAAGAGTGTTTGTTTCGGAGCATAATTAGAAGTAGTTTTTGTAAAAGATACTACTATCCTCTTATGACCTTAACTTTTTTAGTTAGTAAGAGAATTCCTTTAAGTACAGCATTAGGTTACCCTAAAATATGTTTCATGACACATTTTTTTGAATTCATACCTACCTACTTAATTTACCACTCATGAGATGAGTTAATCTCTCTATGTATGGTTTAAGAGATGCGAATCGATATTCTGTATTAGTTCCTATAATTTATGAACTAATACAACTATGAATAATTCATTATCAAGTTTACACCAATGTTTTTACGTCCGTCAATTAGTTTGCATAAGGTTTTTTAAAAGTTTTTCTAACTATTACGATTTAAAATTTAACCATTCTTTTATATCTGTATTATTACAAAAAGGAAATCTGTTATAGTTTTTTATAGTACAGTTTATCTTTCTAAAAAGTCTGAATCGTCTAACGCTTTTTATTTACCTAAAATTTCATTTTTGTATTCCTTACGTCATACTAAACGATTTATTATCTATACTTGCATATATCGATTTTTTTCGAGCAAAATATTATTTTAACAAAAGAAATGATTCCTACATGTGAAGATACTTAATTACAAATAAAAAAACCAATCATAAAGATTGGCCTTTGTTTTTATTCATCAGTTTCTTTAACATTCAATTCTGCAGCTTTATAAAAATCCATTTTTTCCTGATTATACTGTTCGGTAAATTTATTGAACGACTCGTTTTTTTCCATTACTTTTTGGTAAGTTTCATTAATTTTCGCCGTTTGTGCTTCGAGATCTTCAATAGATAAATCTTCTTTTTGTAACATTGTATATAGTTCTTTATCTAACGTAATCGAACTTTTATATAACTTATAAAGCTCTTCATATGCAGAATAGCGCTCATCCATTGTTTCCTTGAGCTGATTTGCTTTTTCTAACAAATCTTTATCCTCAATTTGCTCTATCTGTTCATCAATGGATTCGAATTCCTTTTTTGATGCCATAATGCTTTCATATTCACTGTCAATTTTTGATTCCCTGTCTTCAACTAGGGTCACTGCTTCTTTTGAAAGCTCTACTACCTTATTAAATTCATCCATACCTAAATCGATAATTTGATTATAAATTTCAGATTCCTTTTTCTCTAATTCTAAAAGCGGTGCTTGTTGTTTTTCAAAATCACCCTCTAGCTTAACAACTTCCTCAAGAGTGGTATATATTTTCTCTTCAGGAGATGGACCGAAACAGCCTGCTAAAAGTGTGACGAAAAGACAAGTAATAAACAAAATAAAAATCCGCTTATGTTTATAGTTAAACAACAAAAGTATTCCCCCTATCATTTCATTTCTACTATAATCTGTAAAAGACATTTTTACAATTAGTAATCTATTATTTTCATTTAATCTGTTTAACTGCTTATATAATTTATTTATTTTTTTCATCATTCAAAAAGGTTGTCCCTTTTTAAAGGCTAAATATATTGTCATAAATATGATTTATTTAGCGGGATTAGACCTATATTATTTAAATTTAGTACCCAAAAATAAAATTTGCCAATGCTAACTCTAACTATTTAATTAAAAATGGAATCATCTAATGTTTCTTACTAAAATTATTTTGTACCTATTTAATTAAATCTTTTTCAAAATACTGATCTTTTAAGTATACTTCGTAAAGGTTGTCGCGTAATTTGTGTGCCTCCTACAGGCTCTGTCGGATTGGTGAGTCCTACAAGGAAGGTACACCACCTGCTTAACGAGGTATCCAACCAAGCTACTACAAGTAAATAACAGCAGAGTTTACGAAAACAGTCTAACTGAAAGAAAATGATTTATACTCATTTCTTCCCGATTTTTATTTCTTCCGTTATAATTTATTTACTGAATCGTTTAACTTATTGTTTAAAAAGCAATTTGAATTACAAACGTTTATCAAATAAGGAGTGTTACATCATGATAACGATGAAAGACATTGTACGAGAAGGACATCCTACATTGCGTAAAGTAGCTGAGGAAGTCATTCTCCCTGCTTCAGACGAGGAAAAAGAAATTCTTGCAAATATGCTTGAATTCGTAAAAAATAGTCAAGACCCTGAAATTGCAGAAAAATATAATCTACGTCCGGGTATTGGCCTTGCTGCACCACAAATAAATGTTTCAAAACGAATGATTGCGATTTATGTTGAGGATGAAAAAGGTGTGCAACATAGCTACGCACTATTTAATCCTAAGATTGTTAGCCATTCTATAGAAAAAAGTTTTTTAAGTAACGGTGAAGGTTGTTTATCTGTTGACCGAGCAATACCTGGTATTGTTCCTCGGTATGCACGTATTCGCGTAAAAGCCACTACACTTGATGGCGAGGAAATCGATATTCGTTTAAAGGGATTACTAGCAGTTGTATTCCAACATGAAATAGATCACTTAAACGGAGTTATGTTTTATGACCATATTAATGATGAAAATCCATTTTTAGAACCTGAAAACGCTATTGCAATTGGTCGATAATGGTGAATAAAAAAGACGTGACCTTATAAAATGTCCAACACTAGGGTACATTTTATACAGTCACGTCTTTTTTATTTTTCAATCTATATCACAGGAAGAATTGACTTTGAACAAAGGAATAACTTAGCACGATCCTTTTTCCATGATTACCCATGTAAATGATTCGAACATTTTACATATACTATCAATAAAAGCAGCACATATTGAGCGGAAATATCACAATTTAAATTTGGGAGGTAATCATAATGCTAAAAAAACTTAAAGATTCATTAAGAAAACAATGGAAACATTTATTAAAACGTAAAACAATCGCATAAATCCGATATATTTGTCGTCTGAAAATAAAATTGTAAAGGAAAAATCATTATTTTTATTGTTTATTTATTAAAATACATTTGCACATTATTTGATTTTTTTGTTACTATTTATGAATTTAACTTTAATAATATGATAAATTGTTTTGTGCATATTCCCTACTAGGGTTGGCTTGTTCGTCATAATCGAATATAATAGAAAAAGTTAGTCTAACATACGGAAGTTAAGGAGAGATTTGGCAAATGATTTTCAAAGTATATTTTCAGGACAAGATTACAGAGGTACCTGTTCGTGAAAGAACAAACACTCTTTATATTAATGCTACTTCTGAAGGAGAAGTTCGCTCTAAATTAAAAGACCGTCCTTATAATATTGAATTCGTAACTCCTATTGATGGAGCGTATTTAGCTTACGAAGAACAAAGCGAAAACTTTAAAGTATTGGAGATTTGATTGTATGAAATTTGTTAAAAACGACCAAGTAGCTGTTTTTGCCTTAGGCGGACTCGGTGAAATTGGTAAAAACACATACGGTGTTCAATTTCAAGATGAGATTATCTTAATTGACGCTGGTATTAAGTTTCCTGAGGATGAGCTCCTAGGAATTGATTATGTAATCCCTGATTACACGTACCTTACAAAAAATGAGGATAAAATTAAAGGCTTATTTATTACGCACGGACATGAAGACCATATCGGCGGAATTCCGTATTTATTACGCCAAGTAAATATACCAATATACGGCGGAAAACTGGCACTCGGTCTTTTAAGAAATAAGCTTGAAGAGCACGGACTATTGCGCCAAACAAAATTAATTGAAATTCAGGAAGATGACATAATTAAGTTCCGGAAAACATCGGTTACTTTTTTTAGAACGACACATAGTATCCCTGATTCTTATGGAATTGTTGTAAAGACACCACCAGGTAATATTGTACATACAGGCGATTTTAAATTTGACTTTACTCCTGTTGGTGAACCGGCAAACTTAACAAAAATGGCAGAAATCGGAAAAGATGGTGTTCTCTGCTTACTATCTGATAGTACAAATAGTGAAGTTCCTCATTTCACGATGTCCGAGAGACGAGTTGGTGACAGCATTCAGGAAATTTTCCGGAAGGTTGATGGAAGAATTATTTTTGCAACATTTGCATCAAATATTCATCGTCTCCAACAAGTAGTTGAGGCAGCTGTTGCATCGAACCGTAAAATAGCGGTTTTTGGTAGAAGTATGGAAGCAGCTATCCAAATAGGTCAAGAATTAGGTTATATTAATTGTCCGAAAGATACATTTGTTGATGCACATGAAATCAATCGATTGCCTGCTCACCGTGTTTGTATTTTATGTACAGGTAGTCAAGGTGAACCAATGGCTGCTTTATCAAGAATCGCGAATGGAACACATCGACAAATACAAATTATCCCAGGGGATAATGTTGTTTTTTCATCTTCACCAATCCCAGGAAATGCGTTAAGTGTAAGTAAAACAATTAACCAGCTTTTCCGTGCAGGTGCTGAAGTAATTCATGGGTCATTAAATGATATTCATACATCTGGTCATGGTGGCCAACAAGAGCAAAAATTAATGCTACGACTAATGAAGCCAAAATACTTCATGCCGATTCATGGTGAATATCGGATGCAAAAACTGCATGCTAAGCTTGCAGTTGATTGTGGTGTAAAGGAAGAAAATTGCTTCATTATGGATAATGGTGAAGTGTTAGCAATTGGTGATCATGAAGTTGGCGTTGCTGGGAAAATCCCATCTGGGTCAGTTTATATTGATGGTAGTGGTATCGGTGATATTGGTAATATCGTTTTACGTGATCGTCGCATTCTTTCAGAAGAAGGCTTAGTTATTGTAGTTGTTAGCATCAATATGAAGGATTTCAAAATAGCTGCAGGTCCTGATATTATTTCTCGAGGCTTTGTGTATATGCGCGAATCTGGAGATTTAATTAATGATGCCCAATCCCTTATTACGAAACACTTAAATAAAATTATGGAGCGTCGTACGAGTCAATGGTCTGAAATTAAAAATGAAATTACAGACACATTAGCTCCATTCCTATACGAGAAAACTAAACGTCGTCCAATGATTCTTCCAATTATTATGGAAGTGTAATAAATACAGGCATTGAATAAAGGGTGTTGACAATTTTGTCAACACCCTTCTTTTAATCACCGAGCAAACGCTTTTCAAAACGATTAATATCGCTATCTGCTCCTATTACAATTAATACATCGTGCTTTTGGATTTTTTCATTTGCCTGTGGAGAAACAATAATTTCTTTGTTCCTTTTAATCGCTACAATATTTACTCCATATCTTGCTCGAACATCTAATTCAATAATGGAATGACCGTGGATTTTTTCATTTGCACTAATCTCGACAATACTATGCTCATCAGATAACTCCAAATAATCAAGAACATTATTAGAAACAATTTTATGAGCAATTCTTTTCCCCATATCTCGTTCAGGATGGACAATTCGATCGGCTCCTATTTTCGACAATACCTTCTCATGATAATCATTAGTAGCTTTAACAGTAATATCCTTTACTCCTAGTTCCTTCAAAATAATTGTCGTAAGAATACTTGCCTGTATATTATCACCTATAGCAACAATGACGTGGTCAAAATTTCTAATTCCAAGGCTTTTTAATACTGTTTCATCAGTTGTATCTCCTACAACCGCATGTGAAGCAATATTTGCATAAGCATTTACCTTATCTTCATCTATATCAATTGCCATTACTTCTAAACCCTCATCACTTAATGCCTGGCAAATACTACCTCCAAAACGACCTAGTCCAATTACTGCAAATTCTTTTTTCAAAATAATAACCTCCAAAACCTATGAAATCACCGATAATAAGAAGTAGTGCAGCGTCTTATCGCATGACATTATATAAGAGAAATCTAAAAACATTAAAAGCGATTACTTGTAGTCTTAATGTTTAAGTTTACTAGACGCTATAAATATTAACGAATAAATAGTGAACAATTTATATTTTTCTAACCTATTAAAAATCGTACCATAACTTTATTCGTTTTGACAGGGGGCAGTCAAGATAATATAAACCAACTCTTTCTTATGATAAAATACTACTGTTAAAATAAAAGTTTTGGAGGTTACATATGAAGCAGCTATACGTAACACTCTTTCCCTATATTATCGGTTGTTGTGGTGGCATAGTATTTAATGCCCTCAATATTCCACTACCTTGGATATTGGGTCCTATGATTTTCCTCATTACTTTACGGTCTATTCGTTCAAAGCAACCTAAATATGTACAACCATTGTTATTTAAAAATATTTCTTTAAGTATTTTAGGAATCAGTTTCGGACTTTCTTTCAATAAGGATACCTTTTTAACGGTTGCTCCTTATGTGGTACCATTTCTTATAGCAACGATCGTCTTAATTTCCTTTAGTATCATAAATGGAGTAATGATAAGCAAATTTGTAAAAATTGACCGAAACACAAGCATATTTGCATCTATTCCCGGTGGTTTAACTGAAATGGTTACTGCAAGTGAATCGTTAAATGCCAATACTTCGTTAGTAACCATCTTTCAAACCGTAAGACTGCTAACTGTCGTATTTTTTGTACCATTTACTATATTGCATATGTTTGAACCTCAACAAGGTGGAACTTTGATTGATACAATCACAAACAATGCTTCCTTTTTTTCGTTCGGCTGGTATATCCTTGCTGGTTTAACTGGTTACCTATTTAAATCATTTTTACCTGCTTCATACGTGATCGGTCCCCTTCTGACAACAGCAATGCTGAATATCATCGGTATTTCACTACCTTCTTTCCCTAATATTGTGTTGGTTTTTGCACAATTAACAATTGGTATAAGCTTTGGTTTAATGATAACGTTTAAGGATTTAAAAATTGGTGGAAAATATTGCGGATTATATTTTTTAACTACATTGCTTCTAATAGGGGCTAGCTTTGGAATTGGTTATTTATTCACGTTATTCACTGATTTGGATACAGGTACAGCGATGTTATCATTTGCTCCAGGTGGACTTGTTGAGATGGTATTAACTGCATCAAGCATTGGTGCCAATCCGGCAGTCGTAAGTTCTTTACAATTTATACGATTATTATTTATTATTAGTTTTTTACCTAGCATATTAAAATTCGGATTAAAGAAAATTACCTATGAAAGGATTTAAAAAATCTATGAGATTAGCAATGGTCCAGATCGTTTTCACTAACGATCTGGGCCATTGCTTGTATTCTATTTAGTTATAGTCGTTGACTCCAAATTCATTTTACAAATCGTAGCTTTTATTTGAAAATAACTAATTTCAGGCGGTAGTGCCTCTTTTAATGGTTTTAACAACTCTGTTCCTAGCTCATATATTTTCTCAATTATCATCGTTTCCTGCTCAGCTGTCATAATTTTTTCCCATTCAATCGGATGACCTTCTGTTATTGAACGAATAATATGATTCTGTATTGTGATTTCAGTAAGACCTCTCGCTTTACTAATTTCTGAAACTGTCGATCCTTCTTTAAATAACTGATAGCTCAAAACATGACTAGCTGTCTTATCTGTATCTATATTTTGTATGGTTTGCTTTACAACTGTATCTATCTCCTTTAATTCTGAAACAGTATCTTGTTGTAAAAATGCTCGGATTGCATGTAAAAATGCTTCCCCATATCTTTCAAGCTTTGTTTTCGCAACACCTTTTACTTCTAAAAACTCTTCATTTGTTGTTGGACATTTCTGGCTCATATCCTTTAAACTGCTATCAGAAAAAATAATATATGGAGGCACAGACAGTTGTGAGGCTAAGTTACGTCTCACTTGTTTGAGAACATCGAATAGGGCGTCATTTGCTTCAATCGCCTGTATTTTCGCTTGTTCTTTCTTAAAAACATGCTGTTTCTCAATGATTACCTTTCGAGCTTTATTTGTTAGCTCCAAGATTGGGTATTGGGCATTCGATAAAGCTAGATATCCTTCTGCTATAAGAAAATCTAAAAATTCAACAATCTGCTTCTCCGTTTTATGCTTCATTAAGGAATATGTTGAAAGCTTCTCAAATCCAAATTGACTAATCCGTTTGTTTTTTGAGCCCTTTAAAACCTGGGCTACTAATGTCTTTCCGAACCGTTCGTCCATTCTTTTAATACATGAAAATACCATTAACGCTTCATCGGTAACATCGATTTTTTCTCGTGTATCACGACAGTTCATACATTTCCCACAATCTGATTTAGGAGTTTCCTCTCCAAAATATTCAACGATATATGTTTGAATACATCTTTCAGTGTGACAAAGATCAACCATCTGTTGTAATTTTTGATACTCAAGTATTTTTTTTTCATCACTTAAAGTTGTCTGCTCAATTAAATACTTTTGGAGTTGAATATCTTGACCAGCAAATAATATCGTACATTCACTTATTTCACCATCACGTCCTGCACGTCCTGCTTCCTGATAATATGCCTCGATATTTTTAGGGAGATTATGATGAATAACATAACGAACATTTGATTTATTAATCCCCATCCCAAATGCATTTGTTGCAACCATGACGTCAATTTCATCATATAGGAATTGATCTTGCTGTTTAGTCCGTTCCTTTTCAGATAAACCTGCATGATATTTACCTGCTCTTACCCCATTTTTCGTTAAAAATTGATAAAGCTCATCAACTTCTCTTCTTGTAGCTGCATAAATAATTCCTGCTTGATCTTCGTTTGTTTTAATATATTTAGTGATAAAATCTCGTTTATTTTCACCTTTTATCACATTAAAAAGTAAGTTATCACGTCTAAACCCTGTTACAAATGTATTATCTGAATCGATATCTAATAATTGACATATATCGTTTGTAACTTCTTTTGTTGCAGTTGCAGTTAAAGCAATAACAATTGGTTTTTGTTGAAAATCATGAATCATAGTATTGATTCTTCGATAACTTGGTCGAAAATCATGCCCCCACTGTGAGATACAATGGGCCTCATCTACTGCAACCATAGATACATGTAAATCTAAGATGAGTGAGCAAAACGAGGCAGACTCAAGGCGCTCTGGAGCAATATATACAATTTTATAAATCCCATTTCGGATATCTTCTAGACGTTCATTTAATTGATTAATTGTTAAGCTGCTATTAATATATGTTGAAGGGATCCCTACTGTTTCTAAAGCATCAACCTGGTCTTTCATTAATGAAATGAGCGGAGAGATAACGATAGTTACACCATCCATAAGCAATGCTGGGATTTGATAGCAGATTGATTTACCACCACCAGTTGGCATAATCGCCAACGTATCCTTACCCTTTAAAACATTTTCAATGATAGACTCTTGCCCTTTTCGAAATGATGAATAACCAAAATATTCTTTTAATTGCTCTTTTGCTTTTTGTAACATATTCAATTCTAGCTCCTTGTGGTTCTAGTACTTTATCTATTTTCATCATTAATAGTATAACATGTTTCACATACAAGGTTCGGCTATGAAAATTCAGTCTTTTTTTGTATTTTTTTCATTCTCCATGCTGAATCATTTAAATATTGCTTGTAAGAGATATTTTTACTGTGAAAAATTTTCTTTTTAAATAAAATTATGGATCTTTTTTATCAAACTGATAACGATTATATTTCAGTATGATGACACTCCCCAAAAAACAACAAAGTTCAACATATTCTATAAGAAAGAAGGAGAAAAGAGGTTTGATATATCATGTTATCTATGACAGAGTTAGGGATAGATTTAGGAACTGCAAATATATTAGTTTATAGTAAAAACAAAGGAATTTTATTAAATGAACCTTCAGTAGTAGCAATCGATTCAGAGACAAATAAAGTTTTGGCTGTAGGAACTGAAGCTAAAAATATGATCGGTAAAACTCCTGGAAAAATTGTTGCCGTTAGACCTTTAAAGGATGGAGTTATTGCTGATTATGATGTCACAACAGACATGTTAAAATACATCATGAAGCTTACTTCTCGTAAATTAGGTATGTCAATGAGAAAGCCAACTGTTGTTGTTTGCACGCCTTCTGGAGCAACCTCAGTTGAACGTAGAGCAATTCAAGATGCAATAAAAAGCTCAGGCGCAAAAGAGGTTCATTTAATTGAAGAACCAGTTGCCGCTGCTATTGGAGCAGACTTACCAGTAGATGAGCCAATTGCCAACGTTATCGTCGATATCGGCGGTGGTACAACAGAGGTTGCGATTATTTCATTTGGTGGAATCGTTTCCTGCCACTCGATTCGAATTGCAGGAGACCAATTAGACGAAGACATTATTCAATACATTCGTAAACAATACAATCTCTTAATTGGTGAACGAACAGCCGAACAAATGAAAATGGAAATTGGCTATGCATTAATTAAACACGAAAAAGAAACTATGGATATACGTGGTCGTGATTTGGTAACAGGTTTACCAAAAACCATTACAGTATCTTCTTACGAAATGCAGGATGCCATGAAAGAATCACTTTATCATATTTTAGAAGCAATTCGTGCTACATTAGAGGACTGTCCTCCAGAATTAAGTGGAGACATTGTCGATCGTGGTGTCATTTTAACTGGTGGAGGAGCACTAATGAAAGGAATTCAAGAATGGTTAAGTGAAGAAATTGTTGTTCCTGTCCATATCGCACCTAATCCATTAGAATCAGTTGCAATCGGGACTGGAAGATCATTAACAGTAATTAATAAAATATTGAAAGCTGCAAAATAAACAACAATATGGAATCACACCTCATATATTATCTTCATTCGTGCACTTATTACTATGATAGCTGCTTATGAGGTTTGATTTCTAAATTTAATTAAAGACGAAAAAATCCGAACTATTATTTGAAATTTTGAATTTCGTATAAGTTCGGATTTTTTTAAATTGCTTTGAAAAAGCTCGATGTTCGCTTTTCATTTGCGAGATTTTCGTTAAGCTTAAGCTGCATTTCAATTGTTATAGAAGTAAGTGTAACAGCCACTTTTACCTAACCTCTTTTTTTACAAAAAATTTACACATTTATACACATCAAAATATTGCTTTATGAATATACTAGCTTTGGTTTAAATTTCATAACAAAATTGCTACAATTTAGAGCAATTTCATTTTTCGAATCAGTGTGTAAAATTGGGAGGTTTCTTTGTGAAAGATTTTAGTAGAAGAATCATTATTAGTTTGACTTTAGCGGTTATTATTATGGGTGGGATGAGCGTTTCACTCGCAAACATGCCAGCAGGTCCTTCAAATAATCATGAAGTTGTTCAAGTTCAAGGGGAGTAATGACATTTGAAAAAGACTGCATTACCTGTTCAAATTTATCATGTTAATATGAGGAAGAGTTTTCTAGGGCACAAATAAACGAGCTATAAAAATAGACATTTATTCCCCCCACTTTCCCTTACATAATCAAGTATTCAAGAATAGACTCTGAAATCTATTCTTGAATGCTTTTACTTATTTTATTTTAACTATTCACGAAACGCACGATCTGCTAATAGTTTGTATGTAATATCATCTGAAGGTGGATTATGTAAACCTGCACGTACATCTCGATAATGTCTTTGCAACGCACTTGATGTGAAAAGGCTTTGACCGCCAACAACTCTCATAGCAATATCGACAACCTCTACAGCCATGTTTGTCACGCTTGTTTTGACGATTGCTAAATCATAGGCTAAAGATGCACGTTCCTCTTTTGACTCATCCCATTTTCTAGCAATTTGATACATAAGTGAACGTGCTGTTGTTAATTTTAGATCAATATCAGCAATTTTCCTACGCACTTCAGGTACATGCATGATTGGATGTGGAAGACTTGTTGGTTGATATGTTTTCGCAAATTTAACTGCTTCATTTCTTGCCGCAATTGCAACTCCGCTATAGCAAGCTGGTATATGCAATAACCAACCTTGTGCAGTTGGACGTTCCTTTTTTTCCTTACGTTCGACTAAAGCATCAAAAGGCACTTTTACTTGCTCTAAGAGTAAGTCATCACTTCTTGTCCCTCTCATACCTAACGTATCCCATGTTTCCTCAATTGTTAAACCATTTGATGTTCTAGGGATGAGAAAATCACCAATTTCACCTGTTTCTTCTATCGTTGCAGGAACAATAAAATAATCTAATGCTGGCGCAAGGGATGTAAAAATCTTTTTCCCTGTAATAATCCAACCATTTTCACCCTTTTTAGCAATTGTTTCAGGCTTTCCTCCCCGAGCAGGACTCCCTGAGTTTGGCTCAGTTGCAGCACTATTAATTAATTTATTCCCGGAAATAACTTCCTGACAAATTCTCTCATACGTACTTGATTCCCACTTTTTTGTTTCATTTAAATTCATTAATAGCCCTAAATGCCACCCTAATGACAAAGCAGTTGCAGCATCACCTTGGGCAATTTTTTCTTGAACTAGTAAAAAATCATATAGTGATGCTCCATCCCCACCGAGATTTTTAGGGATTGTTAGCTTTAAATATCCCTCTTCCTTAAGACGGGAAAAATTCTCAAAAGGAAATAATCCCTCTCTGTCATAATGGTCAGCACGTAATGCAAATTCGTCTGAAAGCTTCGTAGTTTTTTTTAATAATTGTTTTTGTTTTGCTGTTAAAATAAATTGATCGTCTAAATAATTCAATATCTTCACCTCGATATGTCTATTTTAATCACTTTTTAACTCAGCTCAAAGTAATTAAGCTTTATTTGCTATTTCTTTTCCTAAAAATGATTATTTTGATAAAATAAATCTAACAGTTAAGAAATAATTAGAGATTTTCCAAAACTGTATGTAGTTAAGCATATCTTATTATTTGGAGGTAATCGTATTGTCAACATTTCAACAAAACCTAGAAAAGTACGCTGAACTAGCTGTTCGCGTAGGAGTTAATATCCAACCTAATCAAAATTTAACGATCAATGCTTCAACAGAGGTAGCAGAATTTGTTCGAATCGTTGTTAGAAAAGCTTATGAGGCAGGTGCTCGCAACGTTTATGTTGAATGGCATGATGACATTGTGTCAAGAACTCGCTTTGAGCTTGCATCTGAAGAAGCATTAAGCGAATACCCTGAATGGAAAGCGAAAGGTCTTGAAACATTAGCTGAAAATGACGGTGCGTTTATGTCCATTATATCATCTGATCCAGACCTTTTAAGTGGAATTGATCCGAAACGTATTGCTGCTGCTGCTAAAGCAACAGGGATTGCTCTTACAAAATACCGAAATTATTTGCAAGCAGATAAAGCAAGCTGGACAGTAATTGCCGCTGCTTCCAAAGACTGGGCTGCAAAGGTCTTTCCTAATGAAGCTGAAGACAAACAAGTCGAAAAACTGTGGGAAGCAATTTTCAGAACAACACGTACGGATCAACCTGATCCAGTAAAAGCCTGGAAAGAGCATGATCAAAATCTACATAATAAAGTTGATTATTTAAATAGTAAAAAATACAAAAAGCTTCATTACAAAGCACCTGGGACCGATTTAACAATTGAGCTTCATGATACACATACTTGGGTTGGTGCAGGTAGTGAGAATGAAAAGGGTAATTTCTTTATGGCAAATATGCCAACTGAGGAAGTATTTACTGTGCCTTTACGAAATGGAGTTAACGGTGTCGTAAAAAGTACAAAACCATTGAGCTATAGTGGAAATTTAATTGATAATTTTTCGTTAACCTTTGAAAATGGCAGAATCATTGATGTAAAAGCTGAAAAGGGTGAAGCAGTATTAAAGCAATTAGTTGAAACAGATGAAGGTTCACATTATTTAGGTGAGATTGCCCTTGTTGCACATGATTCGCCAATCTCACAATCAGGTATTTTGTTTTACAATACTTTGTTTGACGAAAATGCATCCAATCACTTAGCTATTGGAAATGGATATGCTTTCTGTGTTGAAGGCGGTAAAAAGATGTCCCGTGAAGAATTAGAAAAGGTCGGGGTGAATTCAAGTATTACACATGTTGATTTCATGATCGGCTCAGCAGAAATGGATATCGACGGAATTTTAGAGGACGGAACATCAGAAGCAATCTTCCGAAATGGAACATGGGCATTTTAATTAAGTTGGGGATCTGATGACGATCCCCTTTTAGAGCGTTTTGAAATGGGGAGAAATAGATGAAACCTGTCGAGGTTTATATTTTATCAGGATTTTTAGGTGCAGGAAAAACAACGTTATTGCAAAATATTCTGAGTCAGGAAAAACAGAATCAGCGAAAAATAGCTGTAATTATGAATGAATTAGGAGAAGTTTCAATTGATTCGAATGCAGTTGATAAAGATACACCACTTAAAGAATTGTTAAATGGCTGTGTTTGTTGTACGATTCAAGGTCAACTTGAAGTACAACTAGATAATATGCTTCGTGAATATGAGCTTGATGCTATTTATATTGAAACAACAGGTGTTGCTCATCCTATAGAAGTATTAGACTCTTGTTTATCACCGATTTTTGCTGAAAAGCTTTCTGTTCAAGCCATTATTACGATTGTTGATGCAATGCGCTGGGAAAGTCGTTCAAGTTTAAGCATACAGCTCAGAAAGCTGCTACTTGAGCAAGTTCAGCATGCAGACATTATATTGTTGAATAAAACCGATCAACTTTCAGAGATGAAAAAGGCAAATTTAGTTGCGGAAATTCAAGCCTTAAATAGCAAGAGTAAACTATTAATGACTGAATTCGCAAGCGTTCCATTAGCACAATTAAAACCGATGCAAAAGCCACTTAAAAGACATCATGAACAAACACACGTCCATGAGCATTTACATATGAGAACATATGTACATACATTTAACAAGCCTGTATCTTTGGAACAATTTGAACAATTTTTAAAAGAAATGCCAGAAACTATTTATCGAATTAAAGGCTATATTACCTTTACACATTCCGAATTACCATTTCTTTTTCAATATTCATATGGAATGCCACTATATATGAAGGAGCAACTGAAACGAAAAAATACGCTCGTTTTTATTGGAGAAAACCTTAATCACCAACAATTAGTAGCAGACCTAAAAGCTTTAGAATTAAATGATTAGAAAAAGAGATATTTTCAAACAGAAAACACATTGAGAAAAATAACCCAATGTGTTTTTTATTTGAAGCCACTTATTGATAGATAAATATGTATTATTTATTTCATGTTTGATTAAGAATAATTTTACGGCTCTATAACAAATTCGACGCGACGATTTTTGAGTTGGTCTTCAGGGTTTCCAGAATTCGGAACGATTGGATTTGCTTCACCAAACCCTGTAGCACTAAATTCAATATGATTCAATTGTTGTTGTGTTTGAAACTGCTCGATTAAATAATTTGCTCGATCCTTCGTTAACTGCAAATTAAAATTGTCGTCATCTTTGTCATCAGTATAAACATTGATATTTACCTTTGTTTTATTCGGTAATTCGCTAAATACTTTAACTAATTGATGAAAGTTTTCAATAGCTCTGTTATTGTTTGCTTGCTCATTCTTATCGTTCGATTCTTTCGGAAATTCAGTTTCATAGTAGTTAAATAATTCATCACCTTCCATACGAAGAATGATGGCATTTTCCTTCTCAATAACTACTGCATCGACTTGATCAAAGTTTACATCAAATTTAACGTTCGATTGAATTTTCTGTCCAGGAGTTACTTCAGTTCCTTCAATTTCACCAATCTCCGTTACTACAGGCTCTTCAGTCGCTTGACAACCATATAAACTTATTACTGAAAAAAATAGAAACAGGAAAAACTTATTTTTCAACAGAATATCACTCCATTACTATTGCACTACATTTACATTATTTAGAAAATATCCCAAAGTTTTCATTTCGGCAAAAAATTTCTAGACATGAAAAAAGAGGGTTACTCAAAAGGGTCTGACCCCTCCATCAAACACCGGTATATAGTAAACTAACCTCATCATTAGACTATAAATTGTGTTTGAGGGGTCTGAACCTTTGGTTTTGAGCCACCCTCCTTTTTATAAGTTAAGCATAAAGTTCCTTAACTTGCTTTTGAACATTTGCATCTTCTAAAAACTCATCATATGTCATTTGTTTATCAACAATTCCGTTTGGAGTCACTTCGATAATTCGGTTAGCAATTGTTTGAACGAATTGATGGTCATGTGAAGTAAATATCATTGCACCTTTATAAGCAACTAATCCATTATTTAGAGCTGTAATAGACTCTAAATCTAAGTGGTTTGTTGGCTCATCCAATAATAAAACATTTGCCCCACTTAACATCATTTTAGAAAGCATACAACGTACCTTTTCTCCTCCGGATAATACACTTGGCTTTTTCAATACCTCTTCACCTGAAAAAAGCATACGCCCTAAAAATCCACGAAGAAAGCTTTCACTTTGATCATTTGGCGAGTACTGACGTAACCAATCCACTAGGCTTGGTTCATTTCCAGAAAAATATTCGCTATTATCCTTTGGAAAGTAGCTTTGCGATGTTGTAACTCCCCATTTAAACGTACCGCTATCTGGCTCCATTTCGCCTGCCAAAATTTTAAATAGTGTTGTAATTGCAATTTCATTTCGTCCAACAAACGCAATTTTATCTTCCTTATTCATAATAAAGCTAATGTTATCTAAAACCTTTTCACCATCAATTGTTTTAGAAAGTCCTTCAACTCGTAGAACATCATTCCCGATTTCACGGTCTGGTGTAAAGTTAACATAAGGATATCTACGTGATGATGGTTGAATGTCATCAAGTGAAATTTTATCTAATAACTTTTTACGGGATGTAGCTTGTTTTGATTTAGATGCATTTGCACTAAAGCGAGCGATAAAATTTTGCAGCTCTTTAATTTTTTCTTCTTTCTTCTTATTCGCTTCTTGTGATAATTTCAATGCTAGTTGACTAGATTCATACCAAAAATCGTAGTTTCCTACATAAATTTTAATTTTTGCGAAATCTAAATCAGCGATATGCGTACAAACTTTATTTAAGAAGTGACGGTCATGGGAAACAACAATAACTGTATTCTCAAAATTAATCAAAAATTCTTCAAGCCATTGTATCGCATGAATATCTAGATGGTTAGTAGGCTCGTCCAATAATAGAACGTCTGGCTCACCAAACAAAGCTTGTGCTAATAAAACCTTTACCTTTTCTCCACCTGTTAAATCAGCCATCTTCTTCGAATGAAGCTCCTCTGAAATCCCAAGTCCTTTTAACAGGATTGCTGCTTCACTTTCCGCTTCCCAACCATTTAGTTCAGCAAATTCTCCTTCTAATTCAGCAGCTCTCATTCCATCTTCATCTGTAAAATCAGCCTTCATATAGATAGCATCTTTTTCTTGCATTACTTCATACAGACGTTTATGCCCCATTATAACCGTTTTTAATACTTCATGTTCTTCATATTCAAAATGGTTTTGCTTTAATACAGCTAATCGTTCACCTGGTGCCATGCTTACTTCACCAGTTTGAGCTTCGATATCACCTGAAAGAATCTTTAAAAACGTTGATTTTCCAGCACCATTTGCACCGATTAAACCGTAGCAATTTCCCGGAGTAAATTTAATATTAACATCTTCAAAAAGCTTGCGATCTCCAAATCGTAAGCTAACATTTGTCACTTGAATCATGAAACAGCCTCCAATACTTTATACATCCTCTCCAATTATAACACTTACTAACAGATTTTTATACTATCACCAATATATAGAGATTCTTTTTACAAAAACAAATAAAGATAACAACAAATATGAAAATTCACTATGCCTTTTTAACATAGTAAAAGCCTTGTTAGACAAGACAAGGCTTAAATTAAAGGAATCATACATTTTCAAACTGCTTTCTTTTTGACTGGTCTAATTGATCCAAAAAGAATTAGTCAATATATTTCAAATTATGCAACCTTACGTTTTTGTCTCCGTAAAACGATAAACATGAAAATTAATCCTGTTATGACTGTTGTTATCGCGGATGTCATCGCATTAACATTTGTCACAACAAATAGCGAAGGAATATCCCCAACAACTGTGTCCTCCATTGTTAGGAAAATACATAAAAACATATTATTTGCTGCATGAGCTCCTATTGAGTATTCTGAACTGTTCGTTTTTACTGTAATATATGTCCAAATAAAGCCCATTGCTAAATAATCAATCGCTACCCAAAATGCACCATGCTCCATCTCGGGATTAAAAAAGTGCAAACTTCCAAATATCCCCCCAATAATAATTGTGAGGATAAGCGGATGTTTCGTAATTTTTCCAGCCCATTGCAATAAGAAACCTCTAAATAATAATTCTTCAGAAGTTGTTTGAATAGGTACTAATAAGAAACACGCGACGACAAGCCACACAAACCGTGATGCATCAAATTCATTAAAAGCGTAATCGTTTGGGAAAAGTGCAAAATCTAGTATTGAAAATATAGCAAATATAGCTAGTGAAATAAAGAAACCAAAAAATATTTTAGACCAATTTACTTTCCTATAAGGCGTAATAAGTGAAATAAAACGTCTTTTTAAAATCGTTTTTACCGCTAGCCAAATTCCCAATACTGTAATGATGTTCACTATATGATATAGGTAAAAATCTACTAACGGATCTGTTAATAAGACACCTTCATTAGTCATTTCATCAAAATTCAGCAAATCAGGATTTATACATCCTGCGATTAACACTGCAATTAAATAGGCTACTGTCCCAATAATAAGCATAAATGCTAATATAACGAGAAGCGAGCTTATGTAACGCCAATGAGTGTTTTTCCCCTCATTTACTGTAATAAATGATTTTGTCATGTAACCTCTCCTCTGAATCTTCTTCAATAAGTATAACCAATCTATTTTTAACAGTTTTTAACAACTTTATCAATATTTTATAAGCTATTTTAATAAATTCTTTATAATCGGCTTCTCTTAACCGTTAAATCACCTCGTAATCTTCGTGATTCCTTTTGTTATCTGTTGTCTTCTTTTACAGGAGTACCTCACAACAATGTTCTTAAACGAAGTAATAAATATGTTATATAACCCAAGAGAAAAAAGTGGTTCACGTAACGTTGAACCACTCTTTCATTTAACCTTGGGTTTTATCACATATTCTTCATTTTCCTAAAAATATTCATGACGTTGACCCATTTCATTGATGCCTTTCCAAAGTCTTCAATATCCCAATAACGGCTTAATATCGTATGACAATAACACCATTTAATCATTCTTTCCTTTGATAAATGAAGCTGTTTAGCAAATAGTTCGAGTCGTTCCGTAATCGTTTCCTCTACATTTTGTTCTGGAAGTTCATTCAACATATATTGCGTCACATCATATTCCTTTTCACCAATTAACCCCTTTGGATCGATCGCAACCCATGATTCCTTTCCTGAAGCGAGGACATTGTAATGATGTAAATCACCATGAAGCAAAGATAATTGATTGATCGTGCTCCCTAAATGAGCATATAATGTTTCCGCTTCCATCAGCATTTCTTTTGTTATTGGTCCGATTCCATTTGGATGTGTTTTTCGGATATTAGAAAATTCATCAATCCTTTGAAAAATGGTAGGGAGTTTTGTATTTCTAGGTGCCGGCTTCCATAATTTTTTCATTACTTTAGTGATAATCATCGTCGCTTGTTTATTGTCTTTGATCGATGAAAGCTTTACACCAGGCTCAATACATTCTAAGAGCATTAATCCTTTATTTAAATCATAATCGATCATTTTTGCAATTCCATCACCATCAAATAATGTTAAAGCTTCTACTTCATTATGTAATGCATCATTTCCCGGGACAACGAGCTTCAGAACCATCCTTCTACCGTCCCTATGAAGAACTGGTGCAACGAAATTATAGGACAATTCATATGGAGATAAGACCTTAATCGACCATTGCTCCTCACATTCTTTAATTAAATCTGGAAATTTACGTAACCACCGTTCACCATGTTCTTTATGTACAGATTTTATTGTATAAATAAATTTTTCTGGTAACATCATGACTTAGAGTTAATACAAATCAAACATATTAATAGGATGATTTAACTGTTTAAGATAATTGAATAACTGTGCACGATGGTGATACGTATGAGTAACAATTTCCATTAGCCATTTTATTTGGACATGACCGCCTTGTTCATAGTAAAATGGCTTTGTTTTTTTATTCAATAACTCATCCTCACTAAGTGAGTTGACGTAATTTTTTAAAACGCTAAGGTTCTCCTTCATCATTTCTCCTAACTTTTCTCGATCTTTAACCTCCGCGATTTCCTTTTCTACCTTTTCATATTCCTCCATACTTTTTTCCAGCATGAGACAGGCTAAATCAGAGCGTGGAATTGCAATTAAATGGTGAACAAGCTCCTCTAGTGATCTCATATTTTCAGTTGGTCTATATTCCCATTGCTCATCCTCTATTTTTAATAGTAAATTTGCTGTTGTTTTAACCGCTAATTCTAGCTCATCAAAGAGCATATTTGTAACTGTATTTATCGAATTCATCTTTTAAAAAATCTCCCTTCCCAATTTCATAATTGCCTATTTTCTACATTCAACATTTCACACAATTGTTCCTCCTTATTTAGTCGATTTAAAGAAGATATGATAAAATAATTAATTAGTGAAAGGAGAATTCATCATGAAATTACATACATTAATCGAATACTGTCTACTTATCTTTATTTCAGGTCTTTATTTTGCTTTTCTTGGTTTTCAATCAAAAGGATTGACATTCATAATCGGAGTAATCTTCCTTTATATTATTATCAATTTTTCCACGAAAAAATTTATTTCAAACTATGTGCCAATTGATAAAAAAATGTCCATTTTAATAAGTGTTTTGATGATTTTAGGAACTGTTTTTATCACGATGTTACTATTAACGCTCCTTGCGATTTAATCGGTAGTTTCATCTATTTTAGGTGGTTTTCCATTTTGTTTGCGTCTCTTTATTACAAAAAGCCAAAGTAGAAATAGTAAACCACCTATTAGGATAAAAATTGGTAGACTTCCTACGAGGAGGACAAATAAGCTTGAGCCCGCCTGTAATAAAAAGTTTAAACTCTTCATAAATTGTTCCTTCGTTTTCTCCCAGGTATTTAAGTTGTCATTATCAAGTGATGGCACTTTTACCGTATCCTGTGTTATATAAATTGTAACCGTAGATAGCTCAACTTGATTAGAAAGATAATTCATCCTCCCTTTTATCTGTTCGATTTCTTCTTGAACAGTTGCTAAATCTGTTGAAATTTTTAATAAGTCTTCTGTCTTTTCTGCATTTTTCATAAAGTCTAATAAACGTGCTTCTACAACTTGTTTTGATTTCAAACGAGATTCTAGGTCTACAAATTCCTCTGTTACATCCTGTCCAGTAATGTTTCGCTCGATTACCTTTGTACTTCCAGCTTCAACAGCTTGGACAAATGATTCAAATTTATTTTGTGGAATTCTGACAGTAAGTGTCCCCTCTAAACCTTCATCTTCACCGATAGAATTTGAGTTAGAATTAACAATATAGCCGTTTGCTTCAGATAATTTTTGTTGAATTAGTTTTAATGTTTGCTCATAACTTTCAACTTTAATGGAGAGGTTTGCCGTATAAATAACCTTTCTTGCCTGTTGATTCATCTGCTTTATCTCCGCTGTTTCATTCTCCTTTTGGTCCATATTAACTTCAGTTTCTGATTTCATATTTGCATCTTGTTCCACTTCTGCTTGATTAGTAAAACTGCTTTTCGACTCCGCCTCAGATGGCGCTTTGTCAGCTTGACTGTTTTCTTCACTTGAATTGTTACTGCAACCGATAAATAACATCATCAGTAAGCTAAGAGAAATGATTGAGAAAATTCTTTTCATCTAAATCATCCTTTTTCATTTTTTTGACGCTTACAGAAGTAGTCGAACCATATGTAAAAATGTTACAAAGAAAAGTAAAAGTTCTCTGTCTATCATATAAATTTAGAGAATGAGCTATTTCGCTTTTGTATCCAGTTTTATCTTCGAGCACCTTGAGCTGCTCTAAAATAAAAAAGATAGAGGTTTTCCTCTATCTTTTTTATCACTATTCTGTTTTACTAAAATGACTTAACGGAAAAAAAATAAATTCCGATTTGCCTAAGATTCTATCTGATTCTATTAATCCAAGTCCATTGCGGCTGTCCATACTATCAAGGCGATTATCTCCCATAACGAAGTACTTATCTTCGGGAACTTCAATTTCTTCAAAATCGCTCGTTAGAAGCAAGCCCATTTCTTCTGCTTCCTCTTCATTAGCTGCTAAATACGGCTCTGAAATCTTCTTACCGTTAACATATACTTCTCCTTGTTCTGCACTAACCTTGTCTCCTGGTAAACCAATGATTCTTTTTACATAGCGAATATTTTCTTCTTTCCCATCTATTATGACGATATCTCCTTTTTTAATTTCTCCAATATATTTCAATGTTTTATTTACAAAAAGGCGATCTCCATCTTTTAATGTCGGATCCATTGATGATCCT
Source organism: Metabacillus sp. 22489 (assembly GCF_052044855.1). NCBI lineage: Bacteria > Bacillati > Bacillota > Bacilli > Caryophanales > Bacillaceae > Metabacillus > Metabacillus sp. 22489. The sequence continues at coordinate 70,682 of NZ_JBQENT010000011.1, read as the reverse complement.
TCAACAACATATGGTTCAAATATAAAGAAACGAATGATAAGCGCAAGCCCTAGTGCAAAAACAATCGCCTTCGTCCATTCCCAAATTTTTGATTTTGAAGATACTGTTTCAGTTCGTGCCATGGTTGAATCCTCCTAATTAAATGCTTATCTCCATTATACCTATTTACGACTAATTATTTGCTATAAATAAAAAAAATCCTTTAACTTTTTATATTTTTTACAAAATAATCATATAAAGTAAAAAAATGGGGTTTGTTTTTTTGTGGTAAGTTTATTTCATCTTTTCGTAATTTTTATGACAAAACATATTTATTTTTATTCTATATTAGCATGTTAATTTGCTTTCGAGTAATTACGTTATTAGCATTGCTTTAATTTTTTTATCAATACAAAATTACATATTCGAAGATCCATAGAGAGTTAGTATAAACCCAACATTCATTCGTTATCTTTTCCATTATAATAGAAAAAGGGCCCAAATCTTCGTTTCAAGACTTGAGCCCTTATGTTTATTCGTTTACTGGTTTTTTTAAGATTCCTAACAAAATCGCAGTAACAATAGCACCGATTACAATTGCAACAAAATATAATACTGGATTCCCTTCGACAAGCGGAATTACGAAAGCTCCACCGTGAGGGGCACGAAGACCATTTCCAAAGAACATTGCTAACGCTCCGGCAACTGCTGAACCTGCGACTACTGAAGGAATAACACGTGCTGGATCAGAGGCTGCAAATGGAATTGCCCCCTCAGTAATAAATGAAGCTCCCATAATATAGCAAGTAATACCTGCCTCACGTTCACGCTTTGTAAATTTATTTCTAAAAATTGTTGTAGCAAGTGCAATTCCTAAAGGAGGAACCATCCCACCTGCCATAACAGCTGCATGTGGAGCAAAATTCCCAGCGTCAATCATCGCAATCCCGAAAGTAAATGCCGCTTTATTGATTGGACCACCCATATCAATCGCCATCATTCCACCAAGAATTAAGCCAAGCAACACTAAATTTCCTGTACCTAATCCACCTAAAAAATCACTAATTAATAAATTTAATTCACTTACAGGTTTGTTTACGACAAAATACATAATCATTCCAACTGAAAATATCCCTAATACTGGATAAAGAAGAACTGGCTTTATTCCTTCTAATGAAGCTGGAAGACCAGATAATAGCTTTTTCAATAAGACAATTACATAACCTGCTAAAAATCCTGCAATTAATCCACCTAAAAATCCTGCTCCACCTTGTGCTGCCATAAAACCGCCGACCATACCTGGAGCTAAACCTGGACGATCTGCAATACTTAAAGCGATAAACCCAGCTAATACAGGAATCATTAACCCAAATGCATTTCCGCCACCAATTGTATTTAATGCCGCTGCAAACGCATTATAAGATTCATGATTAGGATCAGAAGCATGAATACCGAACATAAATGAAAGGGCAATTAAAATACCACCACCAACAACAAATGGGAGCATATTTGAAACACCATTCATTAAATGCTTATAAAATCCAGATCTCTCACTACCGCGATCTTCTTTTTTACCTTCACCATTTCCTTTATAAATGGCTGCATCTTGCTTTAATGCACGTTCAATTAATTCCTGTGGTTTTCTGATTCCGTCAGCAACCGGAACAATGATTACGTGCTTCCCTTTAAAACGTTCCATTTCAACATTTTTGTCAGCTGCAACAATAATGGCAGTTGCCTCTTCAATCTCTGCATCTGTTAAGACATTTTTCGCTCCACCTGAGCCATTTGTCTCAACTTTAATTGAAACATTCATTTCTTTTGCTTTTTCCTTTAAAGAATCAGCTGCCATATACGTATGCGCAATCCCCGTTGGACAAGCGGTAACAGCTAAGATTTTCCCACTGTTCAAAGCAGGTGCAACTTCTTCTTCATCTTGCCTATCATATTTATCAATAATTGATAACACTTCATCACTTGTTTTTGCTTGTAACAGCTGGTCTCTCACTTCTTGCTTCATCAAAATTGATGATAATTTCGACAACGCTTCCAAATGCGTGTTGTTCGCTCCTTCAGAGGCTGCAATCATAAAAAACAAATGACTTTGTTGCCCATCAAGTGCTTCATAATCAATTCCTGCTTTAGAACGACCAAAAGCAATTGCAGGACTTTTCACTGCGTTTGTTTTTGCATGGGGAATGGCAATACCATCACCAATGCCAGTTGTACTTTGCTTCTCGCGATTTAATACAGCCTTTTCATATTCTTCTTTGTTGTTTAATTTTCCAGCTGAATCTAATACGGTTACTAATTCGGAGATAACTTCTCCTTTTGAGCCAGAACCAAGATTTAGTTTTATTGTCTCTTTTGTTAAAAGCTCAGTTATTTTCATCGTTCTTCCCCCTTACACCTTTTTTACCTGTATTTGAGGTAATAATTCCTCAATTTTTTCTTCAGTACAAAGCTCCATTGAAAAAGCAGTAGCACTTCCTGAAGCAACGCCAATTTTAAAGGCATCTTCTAATGGAGCGTTTTTTGTATATGCACTTAAAAACCCACCTACGACCGAATCTCCGGCACCTACTGAATTAACCACATTTCCCTTCGGAACGTTTGCAATATAGCAATCGTTTTCAGTAACAAGTAAAGCACCCTTTTCTGCAAGAGATACGATTACATTTTCAACACCTTGATTCACTAATTTTTTTGCATATACAAGTGCTTCCTCTGGTGTTTGAATGTTAGTTTTAAATAAATCTCCAAGCTCATGGTGATTTGGTTTAATTAAATATGGTTTAAGTTGGACAACCTCTTCCAATGCATCACCTGAAACATCTGCAACAACTTTAATTTCTTTTTCTTTACATAAAGAAATAATTTTCTTATAAATTGTTGGTGGTAATGTTCCTGGAATACTACCAGCTAACACAACGATATCTTCCTTTGTCATTTTTTTAAATGCTTCCATGAATTCGCCTAACTGCTCATCTGTAATCATTGGTCCAAGTCCGTTAATTTCTGTTTCAACATTTGTTTTTAATTTAATGTTAATTCTTGTGTCCCCAGAAACTTGAACAAAATTTGTGTTTATTTTTTCGTTTGCTAGGAAATCTTTAACAAATTTCCCTGTAAAGCCACCAATAAAACCTAAAGCGCTTGATTCGACTCCTAATCGTTTCATAACGCGTGATACATTTATTCCTTTTCCACCTGGGAATTTTGTATCGTCAGTTGTTCGGTTCAAAGAACCTATTTCAAATTGTTCTACTCTTACGATGTAATCAACTGATGGATTCAATGTTACGGTGTAAATCATTTATTCACGACCTTTATTGCATTTATTTTTACAGTAAAGAACTAAAATACTCTGTATATAGCTTACGGAACTTTTAATTCAAATATAAATTCAGTTCAACCAATCAAAGCAAATCTTTTAATCTGAAATACTTAAGGATTATCTATTTATAAAGTCCTATTTTAAGATTAGAAAACTAGCATCTTATTTGTTTCTACTCACTGTAAGCGAATACATCCGTTCCTTACACGTTTATTATACTTTCACTTTCCGCCAAAATCAATCATATTTTTTTCAAAAATAATCAAAAACATTCATTTTTCGACTATTCCTGGTCGTTTATGATTATTACAAATAAAAAACGAGGGTGACTCAAAAGGCACTGCCCCCTCAAACACCATATATAGAACTAACTTCATCATTAGTCAATATATTGTGTTTGAGGGGTCTGAACCTTTGATTTTGAGCACCCTCGTTTATCTATTCGTATCGTAATGCTTCAATTGGATTTAATCGTGCTGCTTTATTTGCTGGAAGCATTCCGAAAACAACACCAATTATCATTGAGAATAACAAGCCTCCTACCACTACTTGCCAAGAAATTAGTGATGGCCAGCCTGCAAACATCGAAACTATATTAGCTGCTACTGTTCCTAAAAGTATCCCAACGATCCCGCCAATTAATGTTAATGTAACAGCTTCGATCAGGAATTGTGTGAGAATTTGACTTTTAGAAGCACCAAGCGCTTTTCGTATTCCAATTTCTCTTGTCCGTTCCGTCACAGAAACGAGCATAATATTCATCACACCTATCCCACCGACAACTAATGAAATTCCAGCGATCGATCCGATAATTAATGTCATAATTGTTGTAATTTGGCCGATACCTTCTGCCATCTCCTCCATATTAAACACTTTGTAGGATTCTTCTGCATTATGTTTCGTATTTAATAATGTTGTTGCTTTCTCTCCAGCTTCTCGCATAGCATCAGCATTTTCAGCTTGTAAAGTCACTTGGTTAAAGTCACTTTTACCGAAGGAAGATTTAAATGTATTTGAAGGGATATAGATTTCCATCGTACCGAAGGAAAACAATCCCGTTGGTTTTTCTAATACACCGACAATTTCAATTGGTTGACCTTTAATCCAGACGACTTGACCAATAGGGTCTTCTTCCTTGAACATTTCCTTTTGGAGTTCATAGCTAATAATTCCGACACGAGTTCCCCCAATAAAATCCGCCTCTAACAAATTTCGTCCATTTTCAACGTTCAATCCGTTAACTTCAATGTATGCTTGATTAATTCCGTATACATTTGTATCAGCCGTTTCTTCACGAAAACGTGTTTGAAAATATTCTGTAGAGGAGGCGACAACTTTTTTCACTTCAGGGATTTCACTTAACGCCTTTACATCATCTTGTGTGAACGCAGCTGTCAGAAACGCATTCGGATTTGACATTATTTCTTCTTCACTAGGTTCATAGTAAACCTCAATTGTATTTCCTGGTCCTGTTATCGAGGTTTTTAATAGTTGCTCTCCACCTTGCCCAATTGCTACAACTAAAATAACAGAGGCAACTCCGATGATAATCCCTAACATCGTTAAAATAGAACGAAGCTTATGTGCAAGAACTGAACTTAATGCCATCTTCATATTTTCAAGTAAACTCATCTCTATCTCCCCCGTTCTTCATCGGAGAGAATTAGTCCATCCCTTACCGTTATGATTCTCTTTGCATAATCTGCAACCTCTTGCTCATGTGTAACAAGAATAACAGTTACACCCTCTTTATTTAATTCAGTAAACTGTTCCATAATCGAAATACTCGTTTTCGTATCAAGTGCTCCTGTTGGTTCATCGGCTAAAATGATTTTTGGATGATTGACAATTGAGCGTGCAATTGCGACACGTTGCTTTTGTCCACCTGACAATTCATTTGGTAAATGGTTCACACGATTTGCAAGACCAACTTTTTCTAAGGCACGTTTTGCCCTTACTTCTCTTTCCTTCCTTCCAACACCAGCATAAATCATTGGAAGTTCTACATTCTTTAATGCCGTTAATCGTGGTAACAGTTGAAATTGCTGAAAGACAAAACCAATTGAGAGATTTCGGACCTTTGCTAACTCTTCATCTTTATATGCTGATATGTCTTCATTCCCTAATAAATATGTTCCACTTGTTGGATTATCTAAGCAGCCGATAACATTCATTAACGTCGATTTACCCGATCCAGATGGTCCCATAATGGCGACAAATTCACCCTCATTGATGCTTAAATTGATATCCTTTAAAACATCTAGAATTTCTTCTCCTACTTTGTAGCTTTTAGAAATAGATGTGAGTTGAATCATTTTTTTGTCACTTCCACACCGTTTGTTAAAGCATCTGAAGGATTTACAATAACCTCTTCCTCATCATTTAGCCCTGATTTTATTTCCATATACTCATCACTAGGGGTTCCTATCGTAATCTCTTTACGGATCGCTTTTCCATTCTGATAAATATAAACATAATTTGCTTCACCATCTTGCTTTACTGCACTTAACGGAACCGTTTTGACTGACCGTTTTTCTGTCTGAATTTCCATAATTAGCTTAAAGCCTGGTTTTGCTGGTAAATCCTTTTCATCAATCGAGACTTCAATGGGATATTGTACAGCTGCTTCTTCAGTTCCAACAGCTGTTTCAGTTTTTTCAGGTAATAAACTTACTTTTGTGACAGTTCCTTTCCATTCTTGCTCAGGAATGACATCTGATTTAAGAATAACAGGTTGTTTTTCTTTAATTTTCAATGAATCATATTCTGAGATATATCCTTTCACTACATAATGATCAATTTTTCCAATATGTAATATTGGTGTTTGTACCGTTCCTGAAATTGCTTCCTTGTCGATAGAAAGCACTGTACCCGCCATTTCACTTTTCACTTCAAGCTCAGCCAACTTCTTCTCAATCGTTTCCTTTTGCAGATCTGTTTGTCTTGCTTCAAGATTTGCCACCTTTAAATCGATTTCTAACTGCTCTTTTTCTGTATCGATTTGCTTTTCTGCCTCTTCTTCACCAACTTGCTTTGCAAGCTCTTCCTCCTTGTCCTCTAAATCTTCTATTTGCTCCTTTAATCGATTAATTTGCAAATACGACGATTCTAATGACAAGGCATTTTGCTCCTTTTCTAATTCAAGCTGTTCATTTTCGTAACGAAGTAAAGGAGTTCCCTCTTTCACCTGGTCTCCTTCATTAACAAGTATCTCTGCTATTTTTCCTTTCTCAGAATCTATATATATATAATCCTCCTGACTTAACGATAATGTTCCTGGAATCATAACATTTCCAGTAATCTCTCGTTCCTCTACCTTTGCAGTTTTGACAGTCGGGTTTTCTTTATTTAAAGATTTAACAACATTTATACCAATAAGCAAAACAATAAGTGTGCCAACGGCAATAGATATCCATACCTTTTTCTTCATTATACTTGTGTCAGTCCTTCTAGAGCACTACTACCCGCAGCTATTCCAGCAGTGATAAGAATTCCGATAACAAATAAAACGATAACGATAGTAATTGCGGATTGTTTTGACAACTTTGCTACCTTAATAAGACCGATGGCTAAAAGAACTTGATACCATATGCTAAATACTTCAATCGAGTTTAAAATAGCTCCGACTGGACCTGTCGCTGCAATAAAACTATTCAAACTAGTAAACATAATAGCTGGGTCCTCACCTAATACCAAAGCTAATAATTGATTAATAATAGAGCCTAAAATAGTAATAAAAGACACAAAAATGATTAAAGAAAACATCTGCTTAAATCTAACATCTGATTTCACCATTTTTGCTGCTAAAAAATATATTGCTGCGAAGAAAAGATATCCTATTGGTACCGTGAATAAACTTGCAATCCCACCACCAACAGCACCGAATATCTTAATCATTTCTAATTCTTCAGGTGACGATTCTTCAAGACCAGGAGTCATCGTATAATCCATATTTAATACAACTACTACAGCTAAAATTGTTGTAATTAAAGTAAACAAAATAAGCGGTATCCAAATAACCGGCCTTTCTCTTAATCTCTCAAATTGTTCACCTGGGCTAAAAATCATACCGAATAATGATGGCTTTTTCGTTTGTACTGTTTCATTCCCCATTTGTAAATAACCTCCATTTTATGTACTCATTAACTAATACGAGGAGATCCGGAAATAGTTTCATCATTTATTTTCCAAAAATAAAAAACGCCAAGATGACGTTTTTTATTCGGATATTAACCTACCTCTAACATTTGAAATTGTGCTTTTACAAGCCCATAATAAATCCCTCTTTGCTCCATTAATTCCGTATGATTCCCTTGCTCCATAATTTCCCCATGGTCAAGAACGAATATATTATCAGCCTCTCTAATTGTTGATAGCCGGTGGGCAATCATAATCCCTGTACGACCATGCAATAATGTTTTTAATGCCTTTTGGATTTTTATCTCTGTTTCCGTATCAATGCTTGCAGTCGCTTCATCTAAAATGATAATAGTTGGATTTGCTAATAAAGTTCGTGCAAAAGATATAAGCTGTCGCTCTCCGACAGATAATACATTTCCTCGCTCTTCAACCTCTGTTAAATAGCCATCTGACAATTTTTGAATAAAGTCATCCGCACCAACTGCTTTTGCGGCTTCAATCACTTCCTCATCAGATGCTAAAGGATTACCAAAACGAATATTATCAATTATCGTCCCAGAGAAAATAAATGTATCCTGAAGAACAACACTAATTTGTGAGCGCAATTTTTCAATTGAAATATCTTTAATATTGACACCATCTATCCTTACTTCGCCACTTGTTACATCATAAAATCGACTAATCAAATTGGCAATCGTCGTTTTTCCAGATCCCGTATGACCAACCAACGCGACCGTTTGACCTGCATCTATTGTAAATGAAACTGAGTTTAATGCCTTTCTTTTTGAATCATACGCAAATTCAACCGACTCAAACTCAATTTTCCCTTTCATTTCATTTACTTCAATTGGATTAAGTGCATCCTTAACAATTGGCTTTTCATCAATAAATTCAAAAATTCGTTCAGAGGAAGCCATTCCTATTAAAAGCTGGTTATATACTTGACCTAATCTGGATATCGGCTCCCAAAACATTCCTAAATAAAATGCAAATGAAACAAAGATACCAATTGAAATTGTTTCATTTGCAATTAAGGTTGCCCCATACCATAATAAGATGGCCGTACCAATTGCATTTGTCATCTCAACCATTGGCGTAAACATCGCATTTCTTCTTGTTGCATTTCTCCATGACTGAAAGTTTTCCGTGTTAACACCATCAAAAAATGCGATATTTTCTTGCTCCTGTGTATAGGATTGCGTAACACGAATCCCTTGAATCGCCTCATTTAAATGTGAATTTAATTTTGATTGCTTTAATCTCACCGATTGCCATGAACGACGAATTTTTTTTCGAAGACTCGTCGAAATAAAAAACATGATCGGTACAATAATTAGAATAGCGAGAGTCAGCTGTGGGCTTAGTGTAAATAGCAAAACGACTACCCCTATTAAAAGGAGGAAATCCATTAATAGATTAATAACTCCACTTGTAAATAGCTCCTGTAAGGAATTAATATCATTCATAATACGAACTAAAATTGAACCCGCTGATCTTTGATCAAAAAACCGATGTGAAAGTGATTGAACATGTGTAAATAAATGTTTGCGCAAATCATAAATGACATTTTGCCCCAACTGATTCGTCCATTTTATTCGAAAACGGTTGGCTATATAGGATAGCACATACATCCCAGCTATTGTTGAAACAAGAATTGTTAACAGCCTAGTGTCATTGTTCTTAATTGCATAGTCCAACGTATATTTACCGATTAATATTGGCGCAACTAACCGGACGATTGCTGATACGATTACTGCTAAGAAGGCTAAAGGAAGCAGATTTTTAACATATGGTTTTAAATAGCTTAATAATCTCCACATCTGCTTCCAGTTAAACGGCTGGTCAATAATTGTATCTGTTGAATATTGAAACCTTTCCTTTATCAATACTTTTTTCTCTTGATTATTCATTATTCACACCTACCCGACAGTTGACTGAAGCACAGCCTTCTGATCTTTATATTGAATATCATAAATCCGCTTATAGTACCCATTCCTCTCAACTAGCTCCTCATGCTTACCTCTCTCAATGATTTCACCATTTTCAAGCACAAGAATTTCATCTGCATGCTTGAGTGAAGAAATACGGTGAGCAATAATAAATGTCGTTCTACCGTACATTACTTCCTTTAGTGCCTTTTGTATATGCACCTCTGTTGTCATATCTACAGCACTTGTAGAATCATCTAATATTAAGATTCGAGGATTCAAACAAATTGCCCTTGCGATTGCAATCCGTTGCTTTTGACCACCAGATAAACCCATTCCTCTTTCACCAAGCATCGTATCATACCCATTAGGAAGCTCCATTATAAAATCATGTGCCTGTGCTCTTTTAGCAGCATCAATTATCGTTTCCATTGATGCATCAGGTCTTCCATAAGAAATATTTGCTTTTATAGTAGAGGAAAAGAGAAACGATTCTTGTAAAACAACACCAATATTTTCTCTAAGTGTCTTTAATGAATAATCACTTATTTCCCTGCCGTCAACAAGAATCCGTCCACTTGTTGGCAAGTAAAACCTCGTTAACAATTGGGTGATACTCGTTTTCCCAGAGCCCGTTCCACCAATCAATCCAATCGTTTTACCTGGAGGAGCATCAAAGGAAATATGCTGAAGTGCTAAACTGTCTTCAGGCTTATATCGTAAACTAACATTTTCAAACGTGACATGTCCTTCAATTCCAGAAACATTTACGATATCAATCTTGTTTCGAATTGTCTCCTCTGCTTCAAGAATTTCTAGTAAGCGTTCACCAGAAGCCTTAGATTGGGAAAAATGATTGATTGTAAAACCAAGATGCATAATCGGCCCCATTAAATACCAAACAAGGCTAAAAAAAGCAACTAGCTCGCCAAGCTGTAAGCTACCTCGCATAACGAGAACGCTTCCAAATGCCAATAGCGCAACAACACTTATATTTCCAATCAACTCCATAAGCGGAAAATACTTCGACCAGACAAGTGATGTATTCAAATATTTTTCTTTATAATTTCCATTAGCATTGTTGAATTTTGAAATTTCAAAATTCTCCTGAGACAATGCCTTCACGGTTTGAATTCCACTTATATTCTCTTGAACATTCGTATTTAGCTTACCAAAGGATTTACGTATATTACGAAAAGCGGGATGAACGCGTTTATCAAATTGATAAACAGCAATCCCTAGAAAAGGTAATGCCGCGATCGTAACCAGCGTTAATGGCACCGAATAAAAAAACATAACCGTTAATGTACCAAATACTAGGAGAAAGAATCGCATAAGCTCTGCAAAGCCAAATGATAAAAAGAAGCGAAACCCCTCAACATCTGCAGTAAGCCTTGACATTAAATCACCAGTCTTCGCATTATCATAATAGGAAAACGGCAATCGTTGTAATTTTTCATATAGCTCATTGCGAAGACGATATACGGAGTTAATCCCAAACATATCACCAAGAAACTGATGAAAATAAGCAGATACCCCTTTTACTGCCATTAATGATAAGAAGCCAACGACAATCCATGGTATGTATTCATACTGTTCCTTTAGGACGACTTCATCAATTGTTAATTGTAATACGATAGGATAAATGACTGTGATTGCTGTTATAAATATGACAAAAAACAATGACCAAAAGAAATATCTTTTATATGGCCAATAAAAGATTTTCAGCTTTTTAAACGTCTCCATCCAAACCCCTCCCCTTTGTGAAAAACTTTGTTTTATTTTTACAATAATTGATTATATCACAGGAAATGAATAGATATATCGGAAATCGAAATAATTTTAAAACAAAAAAAAATAGTTACTTTTAGCTTTGATGCTCCCTCCCTTTTTGAAAAAATGAGAATCATTTCTTATAGGTTTCAAAATTAAAAAAGAGAAACAACAAAAAATGCAGTTTTTCATACCTAGTAACGATATGCATAAAAAGCATTTTTATGAGTTGTCTCTTCATTATTTATCTTTTTTTAATTTTATCTTTTATTGGGCTTCTACTTGTTCAGCCTTCGTCAGAGTATACGATTCTTGTCTCTTTTCTATTTTAGAAAAAGCAAGTAACGCCGACCACATAACGATAAACGCAAGTGTGCTTGCACCGAAAAAAGGAAGTAATCCTGGAATTGCAGTCATTAGGAAGTAGATAGCAATAGCTCCAATTATCATCATGGTCGTTGAAAATGGTGACAACACCATTATAATAAACGAATTTTTTAAGGCCTGACCAATCTTTGTCTCATAATGAACAATAATTGGAAATGTATAACATGATGCTAGGAAAAAGCCGATTATTATAATGACTAGAGGGAAAGTAATAAGATTAATAATACTGTTTGCTTCCATTACAATTGATAAATCAACGTAAAGGATATAAGCAATTAATAATAGGAACAAGCCAATACAATTACTTTTAAAAAATTCTTTTTTATATACTGTAAAAAACGTTTTAAAGACAGGTATATCAACCTCACCGATAATCCATTTCCTTACAATAGTTAACATTGCAGTATATGCAGGAAAAAAACCAAATATAATAGCGCCCAATAAAGTAAAAACTATCCATAAGAAATTTATATAGGCAAGTTTCATAATCCATTCTGATATTTTATAAAAACCACCTGCAATCCCATTCAATAATGCCCCCTCCTTTTCAGTGTAGAAATCTAGTGCCTTAACCTCATATTCAGACTAGAAAGAGTTCAAAGCGTTATATCCTTGCATTTAATTGATTATAAGCTGCTAAACGACAAGGTCTGTTCTTGTTCCACCTTTTACTTCAATTAGCTTTTCATCGACATTTAGCCAAATTGATATAGCAGATGGATTAAAAACAAAGTGACTGTTAGCAGAGAACCTTAAAGATTGAAACGCCTTCATATAGTCCACGATCTCGATATTCGTTGCGTACCAAATATCATTCCTGCCACCAACCAAATGACAAAACTCTTCAATCAAGCCCCAATTTTCGTCTAAATCAAATTCGTAGCTATGTCCCCAAACATACATCATATATAAGTATTGTTTTTTGTGAAGATTTATAAATGTCTCAGCTAGCTCCAATAAATTACGCTTATGATGACATGTAGGATTCCATTCATAAAAATCATTTGGAATAGAAAATTGACCAGTTGAATGTACAGTTCTCCCGTATTCAATTCCTAAAAATGGAAGGATATCTTTGACAAGCTCGTTATATGAACCATTTGGATAAGAATGGCCTCTAACTGTATATTCAACAATGCTTTCAAATTTTTTACGATCATCCATAATTTCCTCAATTAATTGTTCTTTTGGTGAGCGAGCAATTGTCGGGTGAGTTTTCGTATGTGTTGCAATTTCATGGCCCTCATATATTTCCTTTATCTCATCCTCACGAATGCGATCATCAATTCCGAGAAGCCCAGAATTAAGATGGAATGTTCCTTTAATACCAAATTGATTAAAGATATTTACTAGTCGTTTGTCAGCTTCTTTGCCATCATCATAGCTCATTGTCAATACTTTATGTCTCCCCTTTGGAAACGCCAGCATTACTTTAGGCATTTAAAAACCTCCTATTTTGTTATGCTTCATCACTTTTCTCAACTGCTATTGCTTCAAACACCTTTAAATTTGCATAGGCTGCTTTCATTGGAGCCATTTGTCGAAAGCCAATTTTTCCGCTAGATAGAATTTCACCAAATTTCTTTCCGTCATCCTTCCATTGAAATATAGGTAATTGATTTATTGAAAAATGAACTTCACCATCATATTTTACGACTCTCATTTTATAAGGTGGGATCGCATCCTCAACTGGTGGTAGCGGATCAGCCCCCATTGCAACTAGATGAAAGCCATAGCTCTTTCTTAAATTACACGTTCTAAATGCTCGTTCCTCTTGATGTTTATGACGGAAATAAGATAAGTGCAATGCATTAATTGCTCCTGAATGGTATTCAGGATATTTTCCAGAACGTTTTGGAAGTCTTTCATCAAAAATATCCTCACCATTTCTCCCTGTAGCAGAGAAAAACAGCATACACAACCCTGGTTCCCTCACAGGGTAAAAATCCCATTCGATGCAAATTTTATCCGGAAAGGTTTTAGGACACCATAGCACCCAATGAGCGTTATCACCGAAAATTTCGGCATCCAATTTATTTTCAATATGGAGACGATTATCAATAAATTGAACATTTGCTTCTCCTTCAACAATCCAACCTTCAATATCACTAAAACTCGCTAATCGATTTTCGAATATGCATTTTCCGTTTATAAACTGAACAGCCAACTAAGTCACCCTCCCTATATCTTTCATATTGTTATAACTATATAAACCATCTGCCCATCTAGCAATGATACTTTCTTGTTCTGCCTTATTTTTGGATGTTTACTTTTTTGATAGATTCATACTTTTTTGCCATGAATGGTCTGAGTAGTTTATACACCATCTCTTTCTATAGGAATATACTCATTTTCCTGATTAATTTTGCGATATTGGCTAGGTGGTATCCCAATTTGCTTTTTAAAGATTCGATTAAAATAACTATGTCTATAACCGACACTCTCAGCAATTTCATTAATTTTCATATTTGAATGTATTAATAAATCCTTTGCCTTCTCGATTCTTAACTGTGTTAAATAATCGATAAAATTTATGCCAACAATTTGTTTAAATGCTTTACTTAATGAATATGGACTAGTTCCTACTTCTTCTGCACAGCTGTCCAATGATATATCTTTCATATAATTTTCTTGGATAATGATGATCACATTTTCAATGATTCTTTTTAATTCCATGTTCATTCGCCCTTCTAATCTATCGGAAAAAGGCTGAATGACTTGATAGAGAAACCAATCTACAATCTTTTCCATACTATAAATTTGCGAAAGTTCTTCATACATATCCTTTCCATTAAACAATTCATGTGGATGTATCCCAGAATGTAAGATTTCATGTTGAATACTACTATATAATTGACGTACACCTTGCTGAATATTTATTTCCGTTGAACCATTTTTCGATAGTTCCTCAATAAATTGATTAATTAACGACCTTATATCATGCTTTTGCCCCATCCTGATCGCTTGAATGATTTCTTTTTCAAGGGCAAACGGGTAAATAAACGTCTCGATATCACAAATCGACTCAAGTTTCTCTAAGTCTATTATTTGATTTTTATTTTCGAAAATTCTTAGACGTTTCCACTTTTCCATATGTTCAAATAGCGTATGGATTTTCTTAATTTGATTTGTTGGCTCACTAATCGTCACTGTTACTCTCATTTTTATAATTTGATTAATGGCATCAGTCACTTTATTAGCAAATATTACAACTTCTTCTTTAATCGTTTGTTCTGAAGGATACGAAATTAATAACCCTGCAGATAAATCCGCAATCATTATCACATGATACTCTTCGAACATCTCTTTCGCTAACTCATCCATAATATTTGAAGCTAAAAATGTTACTAAGCTTTCATCCTTTGTGGAAAATTGGTCTTCATTAGTAAATAATCCTGATAATTGAACATCAATAGCTAAAAAGCTCTGCCCCTCAACCTTCCATCCATAATGAATCATCCGTTTCTTTAAATCAGCTTCTTTATAATGTGAAAAATATCCTTGGACAAGCTGAAAGATAAAGCTTTTATTTATTTCCATAATTTGCTCAGATATTCGTGTTTGTAATGATTGGCTATGCTTTGATAATTCTTCCCATTGTTCTTCAATAAAAACAAATTCATCTTTCCCTAATGGTTTATACTTCACAAAAGTATGCTGAGCATTCTCACCTGATAGCTTTGTAATTAACTTACTTATCGGAGAATAAATTTTTCGGGAGGCAAGCCATGACATGATAAATGCTAATAATAGTGCAATTGCACTTATTATTAATATTGTTCGTGATACAATGACCAACGGTGCTGTTATTGTTGACATCGGTGCTGCAGACACATACATCCAAGGTGAATCTACCCTAGTTAAGTTTCCAACAGATACTGAGTATATAGTCTGATCATATTTAAATTGGAAAGAGCTTTTAAGATTTTTATTTTTTTCAACCTCATTCAGTAAAGCGCTTTCAAAATTTTTATCATCTTTGCTAGTCGATGACAAAATGAGTTGTTTCTCTTGATTTAAAAGAAACGATGCCCCTTCTCCATATGGTATTAACGTATTTAATAAATCCAACGCTTTTTCTTTATTTAGCTTGACAATAATAGAACCAAAAGAATTTTTGCTTCCAGCTGGCAAAGTTTGCACAAGGGATAAGGTAGTTTGATTATCTCCAGTTAAATCCCATTTTAGGTTTTTCCCATCTAAAATCTTCCTATACTCACTTATTTCTTTATTAGATAAAACATTATACTCACTATTAAATAGGATCGATTTTTCTCTATCTATATATAACT
Organism: Metabacillus sp. 22489; assembly: GCF_052044855.1. Lineage (NCBI taxonomy): Bacteria > Bacillati > Bacillota > Bacilli > Caryophanales > Bacillaceae > Metabacillus > Metabacillus sp. 22489. The sequence goes on along the minus strand of NZ_JBQENT010000011.1, from coordinate 54,846 downwards.
CAACCTCTTTTATTAATGGGTGTGTTCCTTGTAAACGAAGTAATGTTTTTGAAATATCATAGGTTTCAGAAAATTCCTTTACAAAATCCATATTTCTTAATGACTCACTAAAACGCGGCTCCATAGCCCAGCGAGTGATCGAATATTCAATATACTTAAATTGTTCATCTAAATTTTTTGCCCTTTGATTGATTTGCTCAACATGAAGGCTGCGAAGCTCATCCTCAACAGCAGCTACAGCAAACCAATAAATAAGCAACCCTGTAATTAATCCTGGAATACTTGCAATAAATAAGATGAGAATAAAATTCTTTTTATAATAGCTCCCATTCCATTTCCCCTTTCTCATTCTATTTATTACACCCTTTTTCCACATGAAAACCCCCCGTTTCATAAAAAAATTGCGTAAGGACCTTACCTTAAAAGAAAATAAGGATTTAGCTTATAAATGCACTTTCTTTCCTAGTATTAAAATTTCCCTTTTATTATGTCATAGAAAGTTTTTAATAAAAAGGGAAGATTCGAAAAATAACGATTATTTAATCTATCTCTACATCAACTTAGAAAAGGACAGGTTTTTCAGGTAAAAAATTACCATAATTTATCTGCCCTCTTTATCAGCTTATTATATAAGACCAAACATGCAGCTTATCCTTTAACTGAACCTAGTAACATTCCTTTAGCAAAATGCTTCTGTAAAAACGGATACACTATTAAAATTGGAACTGTAGCAATAACAACTACAGCTAATTTTAATGATTGCTCAGGTGGCTCAACATAATCTGCTCCCATTGATGCCCCATCACCGATCATCGATTGGGATAATAGGATAATTTGTTGAAGAAGAACCTGTACTGGCCATTTCGTACTGTCACTAATATAAAGTAAAGCACTGAAGAAATCATTCCAAATTGCTACCGCATAAAAAAGTGCAAATGTTGCCAATACTGGTTTAGAAAGTGGTAGCATAATTCTCCAAAATATGCCGAACTCCGTACAGCCATCGATTTTTGCTGACTCCTCCAACTCAACAGGGATGTTTTGGAAGAAGGTTTTTACAATAATAAGATTAAAAGGGTTGATGGCTATAGGTAGAATCAATGCCCAATATGAATCAAGTAAACCTAATGCCTTTACAACTAAATAAGTCGGAATCATCCCTCCACTAAATAGCATTGAAAACACAATAATATTCATAAAAAAGCTTCTACCCATTAAATGTTTTCTGGAAAGTGGATATGCCATTGTAAAAGTAAAAAGCAGACAAACTAATGTTCCAATAAAGGTTACACCAATTGATACGAGGATACTTCTTGTAAATGTGTCTGTTGAAAATATATATTTATAGGATTCTAAAGAGAAGGTTTCCGGAAATATGAAGAAACTTCTTCTCGTTAATTCTGCTTCAGTAGCAAATGATCCTGCAATTACATATAAAAATGGACATACCATTAATAGTGCAATACCGCCAAGAAAGACAAAATTGAATACATCGAATACTCTTCCAGCAGGGGTATTATGCATTTTTGGCATTGCCATATATGAACACCTCCTAATATTTACACATGCAACAATGGTTTCTTTTAAAAAATACCGTCCTGCCCCATTTTCTTAGCTAATTTATTAGCACCTAGAACGAGGATTATCCCAACGATAGATTTAAATAAACCAACAGCTGTACTATAGCTATATGCACCTTGTGTGATACCAACAAAGTACACATATGTATCAAATACATCTGCAACACTGCGGTTCAACGAATTTGACATTAAGAAGATTTGTTGGAATCCGGTATCCAAAAAATTTCCAAGACGTAAAATAAGCAGAACAATAATAGTACTTCTAACGGCTGGGAGTGTTACATGCCATAATCTACGAAATCTACCTGCACCATCAACAATTGCCGCTTCATACTGCTCTTGATCAACAGTTGCTAACGCAGCTAAAAAAATAACTGTCCCCCACCCTGTTTCCTTCCAAATGATTTGTCCCATAATTAACGGTCTAAACCATTCTGGAGATGAGAGGAAATTTATTTCCTTTCCAGTAAAAAATGAAACAATTTCATTGACTACACCACCGCTAGTCGTAAAGAAAATATAAGTAATACTTGCGATAATTACCCAGGACATAAAATGAGGTACATAAATAAATGTTTGTACCGTTCTTTTATACACATTAATTCTTAATTCATTTAGCATAAGCGCTAATATGATTGGTGCTGGGAAAAAGAATACTAAATCCAATACAGCTAAAATAAATGTATTTTTCAGCAAGCGAAAAAAATCAGGGTTTTGAAAAAAGTCCTTAAAGTTTTCAAAGCCTACCCACTCACTCCCAAATACCCCTTTAAAGGGTGAGTAATCTTGAAAAGCAATGACAACTCCCCACATTGGAGCATATTTAAAAATAAGAAAATATAATAAACCGGGAACGAGTAATAAATAGAGCCAGCGATCTCGTTTTAACCGTTGCATCCACGTAATATTTGAGACTAGCTTTTCACCTTGTAGTTGTGACGCTTGATATTCAGGTTTCACCGTTTTTAAAGATGCCACTTTCTCTCCCTTCCTTCCTATGAAGTCCATTTTGAATTCGATATGTTACCTATTTTTTGAGTTTACAAGACGAGAATGACCTCGCCTTGTAAACGTGCAATCTCGCTATTATTTTTGTGACTCTTTGTATAATTTATTGATTTCCTCAATATAGTCGTTCCCACCTGTTGATTTCCAGAGCTCAATTGCTTCGTTAAAGCCTGCCTCATCAATTTGTCCAACAATAAATTTAATTCTTGCATCGTTTATAATATTATCTAATTGCTGCCCTTTTTGAGCATATACCTCTGAAATCAATGCTTCAGCTGGATTTGGTACAACAATTTCTTCATTCGCAAGTTTTACTTCTTCCTCTTTTTGAATCAATGGTGTTTTCTCCTCCGTTAGAAAACGGTCTTCCGGAATACCTGTTTGAAATTGGTTTAAATCTGTATATTCATTAATTAGTGCTTCATTATTGTTTGTAAGGACTGTAAATTTTCCATCCTTCATTTCATAATGACGACCTTCTAAACCGTTGTAAGCAAGAATTTGTGCTTCCTTCTCACTCATCTTATCAATAAACGTAAGGACTCTTTTTAAGTCTTCCTCTGTTTTTACACTCGATTTCGGAATTGCTAACATGCCAGAATAACCAGATGTCGGTAAGTTAAACATTCCTTTTGGACCTTCAACTGCACCAAACACATCTATTGGCTCTTTTAAGTTAGGATCAGCAGCTAACATATCTTCTTCAGCCCGATGTGCACGGTCAACAACATCAACGATTACACCTGCTTCATGATTAAGCAGAGGATCTCCCCATTTTTGCGGATCCATAACAGCAAAATCCTCATTAATTAGACCTTCATCATATAGCTTTTTAAAGAATTTCAATGCTTCCATATATTCTTTTGTCATAAAGTCTGGCTGTAAATTTCCATTATCATCCTCTCCCCACTTATTTGGTGCACCAAACCATGTTTGCATAACATCAAATGGTCCGGTATATTTTGAAATCACCATTCCATAAGTATCATCCTTACCATCTCCGTCAGGGTCTTGCTCTGTGAACGCTTTCAATACGTTGTAAAATTCATCAATTGTTTTCGGAGTTTCCAATCCTAAATTTCCCAGCCAATCCTTCCTAATTATCACACCATTTCGTCCCAAAGGTCTGGCACGATAAATACCATATATTTTCCCATCGATTGAACTATTATTTAACGTGATTTCATTTGTTTGACTTAAATTAGGATAATCCTTTAAATATGGTCCAAGCTCCCAGAATGCGTCATCCCTAACTGCACTTAAAAAACTTGGTATTTTAGTTGGAATCATCATAATATGCGGTAAATCACCTGAAGCAAGTGTAATATTTAACTTATCCTGGTAAGCACTATCTAGTACCCAATTCATTTTAATATCTGTATCTGTAAACTTTTCAAGTTCCTTCAATACTGGACTATCATCACTTGGTGGCTCAGGAGAATACGCGGTAGTCATAATTGTTATTTGGTTTTTCGAACTACTTTTCCCTTCATCAGAACTAGCTTTGTCTGAATTACTACATGCAGCTAAAGATGATGCGATCAGCATTGTTGACAACATCGGTACGACAATTTTTTTTGATAATGACTTTTTTGCCTTTTTCAATTTTATTCCCCCTAAAATTGTTCGTTCTCTTAAATCAACCATTTTCGTTAACACTCATTTATGTTGGTTCACACATTGTAAGCGGTTGATTCTCCTTTCACATTAAGCCGCGCAAAATTTTCTGACAATTATATTTTTTTGTCGTTTGTCTATCCCACGTTAAACTTGAGATTTTGCACTATTTATGACATTTTTGTCATAGTAATAATTTTTTGCTCTTATCATTTGGAAGGTATTCACCTATTAGCTCTAATGCGATTATTGTGTTCAAACACCATTGTGAGGTTGTATTTGTCGTAATATCGGCAACCTCTGTTAACGTTCTCCAGGTTTTTACCTTTTTCGTTTCAATCGGCAAACACATCTCACTTATTTCATTGTCTAGTAATAGATTCCAGGCAGTTTCTGCAAGGTTCTGATCTTTTTTCTTAGCAGCTGCATAAGCAACCATACCGGCAGCAAGCATAGGTAAGCTAAAAAGTTTGTCGTGTAGGATCCCATTACTTTGTAATAACTTTTCTTCATTTGAAAGAACATAAAATTCACCAAACTCAATAAGCATATTTTCAAACTCAGCATCCTCGAGCTCTTGAGCAATTTCTATCCAAGCTCGTGGAGCACCAAAGGCAATTACCATATGGTAGGCTCCTTTTCCATCCCCGATATGAATTAATTCGTTTGTCTCTGGTTCATAACCAAAGGTCGGACCTGAAAGAAGTCGTAAAGGTAGTGTTTTTAACCCGCTGATCCCTTTGATGATTTTTTGCAGGTACTGTTTGTCCTGTGTTCTTTCCCATTCAGTGAACCAGTTTGAACAAAACGCTGCCCAATCAGGACCGATTCGAGCATGTGTCTTTTGCCCGTCTTTCGAATAAAACTCTCGCATTGGATCTAAATGTCCTATCGTCTTATCAGCATCTTTCACTTCATGTAAAAGGTCACCTGTCCGTTCATCTGTTGTTAAATAATAATAAATCTTATGGAGCCCTGCCATACTAATTCTTGCCTCTTTACATCCACAACCCCAATGTACAACATTATGCCTTGAGCCAAGTCCAGCATATTCTCCAAAATGATAACAGTCTACCTCACTCGTATGCCTAGTCATTGCCTCTGCCATAATAAATATATCTTCACGACCTGAGCGTAAAAATGCGTACCATAGCCAAATATTAGGGACTAACTCCGTATTTTGCCATGCATACCCACCGAAGTCATACCGCCAATGATGTCGAACAGGGTCATAAGTATGCATGACATCCCCATAATGCCAATAGCCATACCATCTTCGTTGGTCAATTTCATTTTTATAAAAGCTAACAGCTTCATTAAGCTGAGCTTCTAATTTTGCTTTGACAGGATGAGTTGTATCAGGCAATCCCCATATACCAAGAGCTTTTGTCTTATAGTAATAATCAGGCTCGCAAACTAATAAAAGAGGAGACTGCCAATCATTCATTCTATCGATTAATTCCTCCTTTGTTGGTGGCTGAAAAAACCATTGTAGAAATGCTTCACTCGTATTAGAAATCCCAGTAGGTGTCGCCCGCATCTCATCAAAGCCTTCATATGCGCTTTCTACATGTGCCTTCGTATCATAATGTCGTAAATCCATCGCTTCTACATCTGGTGACCAAAACCATAATCTAATTTTCGGGTGTTCGGTAGATAATCCCGCTACCTCTAGTGATGATGGATGCTTCTGCCAAAAATTCTTTATTCCGCAACAAATCCCACCATTTATTCCACCTATATATACAAATCCCTTTGCTCGCGTTCCATGTGTTGCTTCTATCCATGAACATTGTTCATTCGTTCGTTTCTTTATTTTGTAATGATCTGCTGAATCTTGTGTTAATTTAAAATCATTCCATATCGGATTTTGTTCAACAAGATTGAGTAACTCACCATTTTCCGTTTGATTAATCTGGACTATTTCCCCAGAAATTTGTTTATCATATAGCCCTTCCGCATTTCCAAGTCGTCTCGATAATAGTAGCTGTGATGGTTCGGTATATAGCCCTTCATCCCCTCCAAAATGAATATGTCGATTCCAGTCTTCTCCTTTAACAATTGTTGACACTTCGATCCCAATTCCTTTAATATAATCTGCTTGTGGGTCACCATCATAAAAAAACGTATGGACAACATTCATCGATGTAGTTCCAGCATAATAATAAAGCCTTAACTGAAAAGGAAGTACAGATTGTCGTTTCTGGAAATCTTCGACATAATGGTAGCCTGTAATTTTGATAACTGCTTTTACAGGTCCTTTTTGTTCTATTTCAACATGTTGAATCTCACTTTCTAAAGGAACTTCCCTCCGGATGTTCACTTTCTTTTGATTTTCCCGAAATTCCTTCATAGCTATTAGCTTTATATCGTTACTAACTAGCTTTCTTTCATGATAGATTTCTTCAATTATATTAGTACCTTGCTTATTTATATGGATTTGTAGCAATCCAGTATTGACGACAACTTGCTCCCCTTTCTCTTCGACATAAACTATTGTATTTAATTTCTTATTCTCACCAATTGTTAATTCAAAAGTGTCTTCATTCGAGTCTATCACAGCACTATGCCCTGTCCATTTTACACTGCCATCTGACCAGTATGCTGTCGGCCAGCTTTGCAGAGGGATTTTTTCACCATGTTTAGTTTCTAAACAAATAGAGTCCTCAAGATAAAGCTTTCCCTTTTCCCATGGTACTCCCCATGATACACCCGCTATCCCTTTAGGAATCGATTTTAACCACTTTAACTTCAATACAGCCACATCCTTTCAATCCTCTATTACATTCAACAACTATTATTCTTTATGGTGATTTTTCAAACAACACGAAAAATTTGTTTTATACGTATTTTCACTTAGATTTTTTTGCACAGATCTTCATGTTTTGAATCAAAAATTAAAAAGCCTAAGCTACAAACCAATTAAGCTTAGGCAATAGTTTCATTATTTAACTAAAAGCTTATCCTCATTAAGAAGAGGTAAAGTTTCAAAAATTGGCACCTCAGCTAGGTAAACATTTCCATACCCATCACGATCACTCGTAAAAAGGATATTTTTCTTATCTGGACTAAAGCATGGATGAACGTGGATTTGTTGTATATGGAAACTGCTACGATGTTTACAAAGAACTCTTGGCCCTTCAAGTACGCCATTAATCTTTTTCCAGAGAAATAAACAATCTTGATAAAATTCACCATGATAAGCTGTTGTTTGCTGCCCGTCACCAACTATAAATTCCGTATCCTTTGAATGAATATGCATGTTTTGATACGGAAAATCAAACTCTTCCTTTTCCGTATTATCATACTTAATAGAACCTAAAAATTTACCATCCTTCCGTTCTAACGTCTGTGTAAAACCATGATAACCAATTGTCATACCATCTGCATGCCAATACTCATGACCAGCAAATTTCATATCTCCATCTGTAGCAACTTTCCACTTTTCTCCATTTTCTATATCAAGAACCCATATGCGATGGTCAACGATATCCCAAGGTCCTTCATGACAAAACGTAAGAATGTTTGGCTTTGTTGGCGAGGCATTAACATGGCCAATCCAACGATGTTCCTCATGAACTACCTTCACCTCTCCTGTTTTTAGATTTAACAGACAGATTTTGCTTAATGGTCTTGCAGCTTCCATTTCCGTAAAACCTACATACCCACCAGATAGATTACTATTAATCGAGGTTGTTAAATCCTCAGTTAACCCAAAGCATAGTAGGGTTCCATCTGCCGTACAGCTTAAATTGCTGAATTTAAAACCATTTGGTAGTTGGAATAATACTTGCTCATCATAAGATTTTAGATCGATCGCGATTATAAATGTGTCAACAATAAAATAGGCTTCTAACTTAGTAGGATTGATAAACGTTCCTTGAATTCCTGGTTTTTGCTCTCGATTAAAATCAGTTAATTGCGTTATCTCTCCGCTGTTTAAATCAATACTATATAAATTTGTACAATTGTTTCGGTCAGAGCCAAATAATAATTTGCTGTTATTTTCATACCAACCATTATTCGTAAAATAAAGATGATAGCTATGTGCAAAGTAATCTGTCAATTGCGTTATTTTCACATTTGTTAACGGATCTCTGTATATCTTTCGTTCTGCTTTCGACTTTGTCCCCTTTGCCAAGAATATTCCCCCGTTCCATTTCAGTTAATATTAATGAAATATTTAGGACCTAAAATTCAAATAGTGATAAAATACTTCAACATATTTCGTTTAAAACATATCATGTGTTATTACTTGAAAGCTGTAAGGGACTTACTTTTCAAACACCTGCTATTTCTTTACGATTGACTTAGATGTTTTCACTTCATATATCGGTTTATAGAGTGGGAGTTCCATTCCATGTCCTATAAAAAAGCTTGGATGTGGTGGTTGGTTATAAGCTGTGTTTTGCCATGCAATAGCTACTCGATACATCGGGTCATGCATCAATGTTCTTATGCAATAATCAGTCATGTCAACTGTTGTATAAATCCGTAATGCGCTGCTGTCATCTGTTCGCCAAATGACTTCCTCTCGCCAATCACCAAATAAATCCGCTTGAAGACACGGGTTTCCTTTTGTGCCATTATTCGAACGCGTTCCTTTAGCTGTTAATAGATTGATAAGTTCTCCTTTTTTATAATCCCATTTATCAATTTTCCCAATTCCAATACCAGTTTCCTCATCATACTCATGATCTAGGAGCTCCCTTAATAAATCACCATCCCACCAAATCGCGAAGTTAAAGGATTGCGGGGTATTTTCTGTGATGCGATCACCACTACTACTATAAAGACCATCTCCTCCTGTTTTCCAATGCGTTGATGACCAAACTTCAACACCTTCATAACGAGGATCGATATCTGCAGCCATTCCCCTTCCGACATCACCGGTTGATGGTAATCCCCATAAAATTTCACCAGTTCGAGCATCATGAATTTCAGTTCCATAATTTGAAGGAACTTCATGCACTTGAAACACCTCTAATCCTGAACGACTAGGGATTAAGTTTCCGACATGCATCGCATCCCCATGTCCCAAGCCAGTAGAATATAACCCTTTTCCATCATGATCAATGACAGCTGATCCATAAATGATTTCGTCTTTACCATCTTGATCAACGTCAGCAACACTCACACTATGATTTCCTTGCCCTGCATAATGACTGTTACCAGAATCTTGACTATCAAACTTCCAAACCTTCTCTAGCTTACCCTCCCGATAGTTATAAGCAACAAGGACAGATCGCGTGTAATAACCACGACACATAACTAAGCTTGGACGAACACCATCTAAATAAGCTACACACGCAAGAAAGCGATCGACTCGATTCCCTTCATTATCACCCCAATCAGCCCCATTTCCTCTTGGTGGATCATAATCTGTTGTTACGATTTCTTTCCCTGTTTCTCCATCAAAAATCGTTAAAAACTCGGGGCCTTCTAAAATAAAGCCTTCGGAATTTCGGTAATCTGCTAAACCATCCCCAATGATTTGACCAGTACCATCGATTGTTCCATCGGCGGTTTTACATGCAATTTCTGCTTTTCCATCTCCATCAAGGTCATATACCATAAATTGAGTATAATGTGCTCCTGCTCGTATATTCCTACCTAAATCAATTCTCCATAAATGAGTTCCATTCAATTTATAAGCGTCTAAATAAACATTACCTGTATAGCCTTTATGTGCATTATCCTTCGAATTAGACGGATCCCATTTTAAAATAATTTCATATTCCCCATCACCATCAATATCACCCAAACTCGCATCATTCGCACTATATGTATAGGATACACCGTCAGGAGTGAGCCCATCTTTCGGCTTTTGCAAAGGCACTGTTAAATAATTTTGTTCCCATACATGAACACTCTCAGATATTGATATCTCTTTTTCGTTTACTACTCCACTTACCGAATAAGTAGAATCGATTGAACCGTTTTCATCAAGAAAATTCGTACTTTGACAAATTGCCATTTCATTTAATTTCTCACCATCTCGATATACATAAAAACCAATTTGTTCATTGTCACTTCCTAGAAGTCTCCAGCCGATGTAAACACCTCTTTCCACTTTAATAGCAATTAATCCACGATTAAGAAATTCCATTTGCCTAGGAATTATTTTGTCACTCATATACTAACCTCCTATGAATTTTAATAAGCTTCCATTGTTGATGAGTGTACGAAATGAGGACGCTCTAGAGGAACCGTCTCCAGAAATCGTTTTCAAATTAATCATTTCTTAAATATATGGAAGACACGTTTGATTTCCTTTTAAATAAGCTTTCACCTTTATAATCGATTTATCTTTTAATTGCATTCCTTTATTAATTGTTGAAACCCTTTTGCAACTATTTTTGCAATTTCATTTGCACCTTTTTTTGTAAAATGGGTGAAATCTGTATGATTAATTGAAGCCATAAACAATTGAAAAGTAGCCTCATACCCAATCGTTTCATAAAAAAGCAAACTTTCACTCATTAAATCAATTAATGGAACATCCTTTTCTACTGCAACTTCCCGCAATGCTTGACAATATTCAGAGAAATCATTTTTATAGTTTCCATCTTCAACATTCAATCTTGCAACTGGTGTTATGAGTATTGGAATAGCAGAGATATGTCTCGCACTGTCGATATACTTGAGAATGTAGTCTTTATATGTTGTCATCGGATCTGTATAACGTTCTGGTCTGTTTTTTGTAGCGTCATTATGCCCCATTTGAATGAACAGATAGTCATTCTTTGACATATTTTTAAGCATATTATCCAGTCTACCTTCTTCAATAAATGTTTTAGAGCTTCTTCCGCCAATCGCATTATTAAATACGTTTATTTCGTTTGGCAAATGATTTTCGAGAAATTCTCCCCATCCACCTTGAAGTTCGTCTTTCTTATATGTCTGGACGGTAGAATCACCTGCAAGAAATATGTTGATTGGCATCTCCATTTACTTGTTCACTCCTTTTTAAGATTCTAATCTAATCTTAAAACAAGGAAATATAATCACCTATTAGACATTTTTGATATTATTGCTCTAGATGCTATACATTTTTTGCAAGGAGTAAGACTTTTTTGCAATTGTGGAACTTGAAATGAAATTAAGGGGTTATATTCTTGTAACTTTATATCTTGGCTAAGTTGAAGATGAATATTGATTGTAACGTTTACCACGAAACTCCTGCTTAGATAACCGTGTTAATGGGAGAATCCACAGGCTCTAAACCCGAGGAGACTTACCATTCAGTGCTGAAAGCAACAACAAAGTTTAACAAAGTCTTTATCTTAAACGCGTTTTCTAACAATATTTGGATTTTTTTAGATGACTTGTGGAATACTCATAAGGGATAAGTAAAAATGATGACATTTAAAAGAGGCGTGCCATGTATTTACTATTTATAATCATAGTTCTTTTTATATTATCTTTTCTTTATGTTGATTTTGAAACATTTAAGGGATATTATCCGACCATACAAATTTTTATTATCTTTAATCTTCTTTATAACTTTATTTTTTATCAGCATACCTTATGGTCTTATGCACCTGAAACACCTTGGTTAAATCATACATTTCTTGAAATCATCTATTCTTTTATTATTATTCCGCTAATGATTATCGTGTATCTTCGCTTTTTTCCCTCTGGTTGGAAAGGAGCTATTTATATAGTTGTATGGATATTTGCTTTTTGGCTAATTGAATTCGATTTTAGTCATCGAGGAAAATTTCATTATGACAATAACTGGAATATATGGTGGTCACTTGGATTTAACTTTATCATGTTTCCTTTTTTACGCTTACATTCAAAAAGACCTTTTTTAGCAATCCTTCTTTCCATCCCAATTATTTTTATTTTATTATGTTTTTTTCATCCTTTATTTAAAGAATTAAAATAGGGAATCTTCTATAAATATGCTTAATATTTACCTACCTCACTTATCTAAGCATGTGTCTCGCAATTAGCTGCAAACAACCTTTAGAAAATCATGCAAAATCAACAATCATTAAGAAAAGAGCCTATGCATTTAATCCATATTCTAGATTAGACGAAAAACAGAAATTGCTTAGTTCCCTTTATAACGCGAATATGATTGCATAAAAAAAGTCGAGAACGAAAAGATTCGCACCCGACTTTTTTATTATTTTACTTCTTGTTGCAACTTTTCATACTGATTAATAACTTCTTTCGTTACTTCGCTATTCTCCTCTAATTTACTGATTTCTTTTAACACATTCATTACACCATTTTCCTTAATCATCGCTTGAAGCTTTTGTGCTTCTTCATCCTCGTTGAAATCAAATAAAAGTGCAGCAGCAATTGCCTTAGCTAGGTTTGAATACGATAAACCAGCTTTTTGTGCTTCTGTTGCAGGGCGAACTAATCTGTCCTCTGGTCCAAGCTTCCGGATTGGCCCACGGGCTACACGTGTAACAGCATCATTTAAATAAGGATTTTTAAAGCGTTCAAGGATTTTGTTAATATATTTCGTATGCTCCGCTTCATCTAATCCGTATTGCTTAATTAAATATGCTCCTGTTTCCTTCAATGTTTCTTGAACTTGTTTCGCAATTTTTTCATCTGCCAATGTTTGATCGATTGTTGATTTACCACTTAAATACCCTAAATAAGCAATTACAGCATGACCAGTATTGACAGTAAACAATTTTCTTTCAATATATGGAGCTAAATCTTCAACAATTTTCATTCCTTGAACTTCTGGAATTATTTCACTCGTTTCAACAACCCACTCATAATATGTCTCAACTAAAACATCTAGAGAACCTTTATTATCTTGAATTGGGACTATACGGTCTACAGCCGAATTAAAGAAATAGACTCGACCGTCTAATTTCCCTTTTGTTTCATCATCTAAATGTTCGAGGATATGGTTTCTTAATATATCAGTTGCACCAATTTGATTTTCACAAGCAATGACATATAGTTTTTCATTTTGACTATTCACGCGTTCCTTCAATCCACGTGCAATTAATGGGGCAATTCTTGGTAATATATTCGGACCAATTGCAGTTGTAAGATATGTTGCTTGTTGAATTGCTTCAACAACCTCATTTTCTTGAGTCATATTATTTAGACCAGAGACATTATTTATTTTTGTAGTTTCACCTTTATCTGTTGCTAACTTCACTTGATAGCTCTTTTCTTCGTTTAACTGGTTAATAATTTGTTCAGCAATATCAACGAATGTAACATGATAGCCAGATTGAGAAAATAGCGCTCCTATAAAACCTCTACCAATATTTCCTGCTCCAAAATGAACCGTTTTCTTCATTTAAAATCATTCCTTTATCAAATTAGTTTGTAAATACTCTAAAAATACATCTTCTATCTTCTTCCGAATCAAATCCTCATTGGATGATGAGAATATCATCATTGCTATATCATTTTCAATTAAACTTGTACTAATCAAGCTAAGGATTTCTTGCTCTCGTACAGTTAAGCTTGATGGAGCAAGCATTAATAATAAATTTTTCATTTGGATTTGTTTTCCATCCATCCCTCTCACAATACATGGTTCCTCTAAATGGGAAATTTGAAAAATCAATTGATTAATATGCTCATCCCGACAATGAAAAAGTGCCATATTTGTGTTAGGAATACCTAGTCCACCTTTTTGTTCCCGAGCTTTGAGACTACGATAAACACTTTGTGCATCTGTTACGATATTATCCTGAACCGTATACTCAATCATTTTTTCTAATATTTGAAAATGATCGTTTCCTTTATTCATCCGATAAACTCGAAAATTATTAAGGATTTCTTCCATACTAGTTTGCACGTCTTTTATTTCCTGTAAGAGCTCTTTAAAACTAAGCGTTGAACTGCTCGTTACAATTTCCTTGTGATGAATTTGTTGCTCATAGTCTCTTACTTTTGTTATTTTCTTTATACTCTGTTTCAAAAAGCTATGGATTTTATCAATATCCTCATCATTCAATAATGGTGTGACTAAAATATAGTCCAAGTCTGCGTACGGAAGCCTAACAGTTGAAATAATGAGATCATAGTCTTTTGGATTTGCTTTTTCAAAATCCTTTATCGATTTGATTTCAATCGAATAGATTTCACTAATTTCCTTTTTAATCCGACTTGCAAGCATTTTTGAAGTGCCAATTCCTGTAGGACAAACAACAACTGCATGGATATTAACTTTTTCTTCACTCATTAATAAGGCAGATCCAAAATGAAGAACGATAAAAGCAACTTCATCATCAGGAAAAGTAATATCTTTGAAAATTTTTTCTAAGCTTTCCTTAACAGCCATAAATAAAACAGGATATTTATGTTTAATTTCTCCTGTCAATGGGTTGAATAAACCCATTTGTTGCTTTAAACGAAAAATGGATGGTTCCATATGGGCAAGAAGCCCTTGAAATAGCGAAAAATCCTTTGTCAAGTCAATATTTAACTGTGAAGAAACATCTTGAATTAAGTGTTTAATAAATTTCCCTAGTAAAATGCTGTCATAATCAATCTTATCAGCATCATGTAGCTTTGATCCTTTCAAAACAACTGTTAAAAACTGAAGGTCTTGCTCTTTTAAGGTAATATTCAATTCTTTTTCAAGCTGCTCACATAATTTTTGAATTAACTGAAATTCTGTAGAAAATCGATTTGAATCATTGCCTTCCTCTTGAATAAGAAACTTATTCTCTGTCCGTTGCAAAGTGATGCATGTATGTATAATAAGTCCAATATAATCATGATCAGCTAGCCTTGTTTGACGATGATTAATATACTTATTAATTAACTCTTCGACAAGCACTAAATATTTTGGTGAAAAATACCCGAGTACAGGACCCTTCACCATATTTCCCATTTGTAATAAGTATAAGCTTTCAATGATTTCCTCATGAAAATGAACGATAAAATAATTTGCTAGTGCTTTTCTTTTATTCGTTTCATGTCCATGAATTTCAACACCGACACCTTTTTTTCTTGTAAGAGTAATATTAAATTGATTTAACCAGTGTGTTAAATCATCTAAATATGCGGTAATTGTTGTGATGCTGACACCTAACTGCTTCGATAAAACTTGAATTTTAAATGATTCACCTTCATGAAAAAGCTTAATAAGTAATTGAAGCTTTCGTTCCTTTGGCGTTTCATCCGTAGGGTTCACATCGATTAAGTTTTGAATGAGCTTGTATATATGCTCATTTTTCCCATTAATAATCAGACCATCATCACTTGTTCGCTTAAGCTCTAATTCAAAATGCTTTAAAATTTTTTCAACCGATTTCAAATCCCGTTGAACCGTCCTAACACTAACATTTAAATACGCTGAAAGGGAATGTACCGTATGCTTTCCTGCTGTCTTTACAATCAAGTCGATAATGGATTTTTCCCTTGATGTAATATACATATCATCCTCTCATTTCTTTAAAGAGAAATAGCAGAATAGAAAGATAGGATTCCCCATCTTTCTATTCCGTGTTTTATTTACTGTTGATGATAGCCAATAATTCTTTCGTTGTTTTCGCTTGAACTAATTGTTCCACATTTTTCTCATCAGAACAAATAACTGCGATACCTGATAGAATTTCTAAATGCGTACCATCTTTTCCAGCTATCCCAAAAATAAGTTTTGCTTTTTCTCCGTCGAAATCAACACCATTTGGGACTTGAATAACGGTAAAGCCAGAACGGATGACTGCTTTTTTCGCTTCTTCTGTACCATGAGGAATAGCTACACTATTTCCCATATATGTGGAGGTTAAATTTTCACGGTCAATCATCGCATCGACATAACTTTCTTCCACATATCCAGCTTTAACTAATGCATTACCTGCAAAGCGGATTGCTTCTTCCTTTGTAGCAAATTCTTGATTTAGATAGATGTTTTCTTCTAATAATAAATCGTCATTATCATGATTATGATCTACTTCACTCACATTTTGCTGTGAATCTTCAACAATTTCTGTTAAAGGTTCAGATACACCGTTTTGTAAGCTATAAATAAGCTTGTCATATTCTGGGCTTGATAAGAAATTATCAACTGAAATGTGATAAGCATCTGGTAGTTTTGCTTTTGCACGTGGTGTTAACTCTTCCTGTGTTATGACAATTTGTGCATCACTTTGTAAATTACTGATAGCTGAATTTGTTACATGAACATCCAAGCCAGCTTCCTTAACTTTCTTACGTAGTAATGATGCCCCCATAGCACTTGAACCCATACCAGCGTCACATGCGAAAACGATTTTTTTCACATTTTCAGGTAAGACACCTTGCTTATTGCTAAACGTATTAGCAACAGAGCTTTTCTTTCCTTTCATTTCTTGCATTTTTTTCGCTGCTTCTTCGATATTTTCATCCTGCTGTTTACTTGTTTTTAACACTAAGCTAGAAATTACAAATGAAACGATTGTTGCGACAATTACAGCTGCAAAGTTAGCAATATATGCACTTGCTTGAGGAGGAGTAACAGCTGCAATCGCAAGAATACTACCTGGAGATGCAGGTGAAGCTAATCCCCCACCAAGTAGGACTAACGTAAATACTCCACTCATTCCCCCTAATATTACAGCAAAGAACAACATTGGTTTCATTAATACGTATGGGAAGTAAATTTCATGAATTCCCCCAAAGAAGTGGATAATTCCAGCTCCTGGTGCAGATTGCTTTGCAGTGCCTTTTCCGAATAAAGTAAAGGCTAATAGTATACCAAGACCTGGTCCTGGATTTGCTTCAAGTAAGAACAAGATTGATTTACCAGTATCTTGTACTTGTTCTAAACCGATTGGTGAAAGCACACCATGATTAATTGCATTATTTAAAAATAAAATTTTCGCTGGTTCAATTAGAATGCTTGTTAATGGTAATAAACCAGTATCAATTAACCAGTCAACACCTGATACAAGTATTTGCGTAAATCCATCTACTGCTGGTCCAATTGCTAAAAATGATAAAATTGCAAGGATTGCACCGAGAATACCAGCAGAAAAATTGTTTACGAGCATTTCAAAGCCAGATTTAATTTTTCCTTCAATTGCTTGGTCGAACTTTTTAATGACATAACCACCAAGCGGACCCATAATCATCGCACCTAAAAACATTGGTGTATCAGGTGCACCAATTATTACCCCCATCGTTGCAATGGCACCAACGACACCACCACGTTGATCATGTACTAATTTACCACCTGTATAACCAATTAATAATGGTAATAAATACGTCACCATTGGGCTAACTAATTTGGCAAGGCTTTCATTCGGGAAGAAGCCTGTTGGTATAAATAAAGCCGTAATTAACCCCCACGCAATAAAAGCGCCGATATTTGGTAAAACCATTGAGCTTAAAAAGTTACCAAATTTCTGGACTTTCACTTTTATATTAGATTGAGCCATCATAACTCTTCCTTTCTTTAAAAAAGATAAAAATCATCTTATCACATCATAAGATAGAGAAATCCTTAATTCAAGATTATCGAAAACTAACTTTGTCGCACTTAGTATGACAAAGTTATCTTTTCTCAATATGAAGTTCTTCATTCCTTTTAATATTTGTTATTAGAAGTTAAAATTTAGCCTTCCTTTTTAAGAAGGCTCATATCTAAAATATTGTTGTCATTTATACAATACTTTGCAATGGTTAATAGAGCGTATATGTGAGATTCCAATGGGTGTGTAAAAGTAGTAGACATGTGTTTGTACTGAACCAGTTGCACACTATTCATACAGCAAAAACGAGCACTGCATGAGGAAACAAATAAAAAACAACCAAAGTTTACAAAAATAGCTTTTGATAATATATAAATAATAGAATAGAATGCAAAACTTTTATATTTTCATTAGCAAAAAAGACTGCCAAAACATATATGACAGTCTTTAAAAGATTTTAATCATTTCCATTATATAGGCATTGTAATAAAGTGAATTTTAACATTCCATTATTAACATCAATCATAAAAAGATGTAGGAATTTTTCCAAATCGTCTTTTATGATATAAAAGTGGTTCTTTCATCTCTGACTGAATATCAATAATCTCTCCGATTAAAATTGTATGATCACCTGCATCAACTGTTTTAAATGTCTTACATTGTAATACACTTGAGACATCCTCAATAATCGGCAATTTATTATTAGATAATTTCCATTTACAATTTGCAAATCGATCGATACCTTTCGAGGCAAAAAGTGAACAAATATCACCTTGGTTTTCAGCAAGAATATGTACAGCAAATTTGTCTGTGCTAATAAACTCTTCATACGTAGAGACTCTCTTATCAATTGACCATAAAATAAGTAAAGGAGCAAGTGAAACAGATGCAAATGAATTCACAGTTAACCCAATTGGAGCGCCTTCCTTCGTAACAGTAGTTACAACTGTTACACCTGTAGGATAGTTTCCCATTACTTGTTTAAAAAGCTCACTATTTTTTCCCGTTTCCATTGAACCACACCTTTCTATTACTCATTGTTCAGTAGCCCGATATTTTGTTAGCTTCATAAGCTTTATTATACCATAAGGAACAGCATGCACTTGTTCTATTTATATTCAATCATCATCATAAAAAGGCACAACTTTAACCGATGTTATGCCTTCATTAATATAGGTTTAATAGTTATTAATGTTAATAGGCCATTTCTGGATCGTGATAATATTTAAATTCCAGTAAATTATTTGCTGGATCGATAAGGAAAAACGTAATATGCTCTTCTCTTTTCCCTGCAAAACGAATCATTTTTTCTTGAAAAAAAGGCAACTCCTGACTTATTGCTTCATTTAATACTTGATCAAATTCAGAACGTTCTAAAAAAGTGATCCCAAAATGACGTGGATACATTTTCGGTGAAGGATCAATCGAATTAGGGTTTAAATGACAAACGACTTGATCCCCATAAAAATTAAATGTAACTCTGTCATCATATCTTCTTGCAAGCTTACAGCCTAACTTTTCATAAAATTCCACTGTTTCATCAAGGTCCTTACAAGGAATCGCAAGGTGAAACACTTTATTTGTATCACGCATGATTTGTCTCCTCCTCAAGAATATGAAATGTATCTGAACGTAACCCTAGCCTAAGTGTTTCTAATGAAATGCAATCTGAAAATGCTATATTGGCAAGGTTAACATTTGAGCCAACCATCTTAATAAAAGCAGTTTGAAGCTTCTTATTTGGGGCTTCAAAAATAATAGATTGCAAGTCTAGTCCTGAGCAGATAATTCTATCAACTAACTCCAATCTAAGGTCCCCATTTGCTTGACATACACCACTAGTACCACTTTCTCTTGCTTCTGTTATCACTTTTGTTGCCCCAGCTTCCAAATCCTCAGTGATCCATTCAACCCAATTCATTGAATTATCTACTTCATCAACGATGCTGATTTTACTCCCTACCTCACTAAAAACGGTAAACTCCTTTGAAAACTCTCTTATATAGCTTGCTTTTTCTTTATTTGTTATAGCTAAAGTCCCATTGGAAATTTCCACATATTCGCATTGAAATCTTCTACAATAATCGTAATAATCAGCAATTTTTCCTTGGGATAGAAATTTTTCAAATAATGTTCCACCGAAGAAGTAGCGTATCCCATTCTCATTTAAACTTGCTATCTTTTCATCTAATTGACTCGAAATGACCGAGGTTCCCCATCCGAATTTCACAAAATCAATATATTGACGAGAGCTATGAACCGTATCCTGGAAAAGCTGAAATGGGATTCCATTATCAATTAATATAGTCAGCCCATGATTTCGAGGTTTTTCCTCTCTTTTCGGTAAATGTAAGCCTGTTTGGTTCATATAAAAAACCTCTCGATTGTTGGGATTTTTCCTGTCTTATTAACTTTCATGACAAACTCCCCTTTCAGTTCTTTAACACAATATTTCAAATCATCAGCGTTAAATTCTGGTTGGCTTGCGTCAAAAAATTTTTCAGCTACATGAGAGTTTATTATTCGTTCAACAACCTCTTTTTCATCCATCACATCATTACCATCCAATATACCTTTCATATACTCGGCACAAGCCAAATCATCATCACCAGTAGGATGTGATGCAACTATATGGACATGACATTCCCGTTCTGCTTGATCTATCTGCTTTTTTAAATAAGTCGCGGTCGTTCTAGCATTTGAAAATCCCGTTACATAAAGGTCTTTCGCTTGAAGAGAATTTAATGTTGCCTTCACTCCATTTGTCGTCTTTTGGACAAGTGTTTTTCCTTCAACTTTTGCATGACATATATGAGCAGGAGAATTATCTAGTTCAAATCCACAAATCGGTAATCCCTTTATTTCACCTGCTAATACTAGATTTGGGTTTTGATTTTTTAAGTGGAACGCTTCATCAACAGTTGCCACAAGCAAAATCTTTTCCACACCTTTAAGAAATGCATAGTGTGCAACTGTAAATGCACGAATAACGTCGATGACGACTGTGATGTCTGATTCACGTAAAAGCATGTCATTCCCTTGATAAATCTTTATTGGCATCATTTTTCCCCCAATGGTATTAGCATCGATGCTGACAATTATGTGTCAAAAAAAGTATATTCACCCAGCCATTTTATGTGCCTAATCATCGGAAATATTTATTCATTTCCATATCCTCTCTTTTAAAATAAGTTTTGGCTTATTTAGAAGGAATAACAAAGCACTCCTTAAATAATGGTTGTGCCACATACAGTAAATAATACAAAGGCATTGCCTATCCTCTGTTACGAAAGTCCTCTCAAATTTGTTGTAAAATATCAATTTACTTCTTAAACGTCTAAATTAAAAGCCAATCTGAATAATGTAAACAGAAAAAACAAAAGGTAATGCGTAAAGACAAATAAATGGAGATAATTTCAGATGGAAAGAGAAAATATTCTTAACAGTGATCATAATATTTGCTTACACGTTGATTCTGAAAGCTTTGCTGGAGCGATCATTCCACCTATTTATGGCAATAGTTTATTTACATTTAACTCTTATGAGGACTACGTACTAGGAGAAACAAATCAACAGAACAAATGTGTATATTGGCGAGGTACAAATCCAACAGTTGAAATAGCTGAAAAGAAATTAGCTGCATTGGAACGAGGGGACACATGTAAATGCTTCGCTTCTGGAATGGCTGCTATAACTGCAGCTATTTTTAATAGTGTAAAAAGTGGTGATCATGTACTAAGTGTGGGGAATATATATCAATCTACCGATGAATTGCTTAATTATTTGCAAAAGTTCGGAGTAGAGCATTCCACTGTATTTTCGGTTCATATAGATGACATTCGAAATGCAATTCGACCAAATACAAGCCTCATATATATTGAATGTCCAACAGATATGAACCTGCAACTTGTTCCATTAAAAAAACTGGCTTCCCTTGCAAAAGACAATGGAATCCGAACAATTGTAGATAATACGTGGGCAACACCACTCTTTCAAAAACCACTAATCTACGGAATTGATATTGTCGTCCACTCCGCTTCAAAATATTTAGGAGGTCATAGTGATTTAGTAGGTGGTGCTATAATTACAAGTACAGAAATTATGAAAACTCTATTCAAAAAAGAGTATTTATTATTTGGAAGCTCGATGGGTCCTTATGAGGCATCTCTACTTTTACGTGGATTGCAAACATTGCCAATTCGAATGAAGGCACTTCAAGACTCCACAATGAAAATCGCACAATTTCTTGATAAACATCCTGCTATAAAACGAGTTCATTATCCTGGCCTTGGACAAAAGCAATTTTCTAATGAAACGAAACATCAACTTACTGGATTCTCTAGCTTACTTACTTTTGAATTAAAAAAAGCTGATCATAATGCTGTAATATCAGTAATAAATAAAGTAAAAGTGTTTAAAATTGGGGTATCATGGGGTGGACTTGAAAGTTTAATCATCACACCGAATCTCGGACATAATGAAGAGGAGTTAAAAAAGAAAAACATCAACCCGTATATTATTAGACTTTCAATAGGAATGGAACCTTCCGAGGATCTTATTAATGATTTAAGGAATGCTTTGGGGCAATAACCGAAATAGAAAATTTGGCTGTCTCAATGACGAATTTTAGGTGCTTTGAACAAAAGCAAATCTTGTAGAGACAGCCAGTTTTAAGCATTTTTACTTTAAACCCAAATCGATTCTAAATGATACGTTAATACGCGGGTAATTTTCTCTTTGTTCAGTCGACCTGGTTCTAAAATTGCATGTAATGCTAGTCCATCAATTAGTGAATACAATCTCTCTGTTTCCATTTCCTTATCAAGACCATCCTTTAATAATCCATACTCGACCATATTTTCAACTAAAACTTTAATTCCTTCATAAACACCGTCATCATGGAGCTTTAATATTCCCTGTTTATGTCTAACATGTCCGATAAAAGCAAACCATACCTCCATTTCTGCTTTAGTCTCTTCATTAACAGGTAACAATTCCAGTAAAACGTTTAAAATGATTTCCTTTGGTGGTGAATCTTGAACAACAATCTTCTTAATTCTTTCTGTCGCTTGTTCTTTAACCAAATTCATCGCATAAACAAGCAGTTCATCCTGGGTAGCAAAATAGTGACGTAATGCACCTAATGATATATTGGCTTCCTTTGCTATATTTCTTACTGTAGCACCTTCAATTCCCTCGTTCAAAATAACTCTCCACGTTGCTTCAGCAATTTGCTTTCTTCTTTTTTCATGATCAACAATTTTTGGCATATATCCATTTTATCAATAGATGATTTCATATTCAATTAAATAATACAGTTGTATTAAAAAAACTTCCGTGATATGATGTTTTTAAATAATACAAGCGTATTAAAAAGGGAGTGTTCAAAATTGAGTTTTATTACATGGATGATCATTGGCTGTGAAATAGGATTTTGGATCGTCATTTTATTAGGTTTAATCGTAAGATATATTTTTAAACAGAAGAAGCTAGGTCTTATGCTATTAGCCCTAACACCTTTGATTGATTTGCTCCTATTAATTATTACAAGTATAGATCTTTATCAAGGCGCTGTAGCCTCAACTGTTCACGGCATCGCAGCCATTTACATCGGGGTATCTATCGTATTCGGTAAAAGTATGATTAAATGGGCTGATGAACGTTTTCAATATTATGTAATGAAGGAAGGAACAAAGCCTGAAAAACGTTATGGAATGGAATATGCCATTCACTATTTTAAAGGATGGTTAAAACATCTTCTATCCTATCTCATTGGCAATGGACTTATTTTTGCAATGATTTACTTTATTAATGACTCATCGCGAACTCAAGCTTTATTTAGCTTAATGATGATTTGGAGTGTTGTTTTAGTAATCGATTTGATTATTAGCGTATCCAATTTTATTTGGCCGAAAAAGGATGAAAAAAGGGTTGTAAAGCAATCTTAAATTTATTTGTTATGATCTTTCTAACATAAAATATGTTTTCTTATATTATTCAAATTTGAAATCTTCACATAATTAACCATTTTATTAAGGACATACACCCAAATATCTCCCTAAAATATACTGTACTGTAGCTAAGGGCTGACATTATTTTTATGAGGTGATTGTCTTTGTTTTATCATGTAAAAGAATTGCAATACCATGCAAAGCCTGAAAGACCCGATCCGCTTTTTGCGAAGAAATTACAAGAAGTACTTGGTGGGCAATTTGGAGAGATTTCCGTTGCTTTACAATACCTTTTCCAAGGATGGAGCGTACGAGGAAACGGAAAATATAAAGATTTATTAATGGATACAGGTGCAGAAGAGCTAGCTCATATTGAAATGCTAGCTACGATGATTGCACGATTATTAGATGGTGCACCGGTTGGAGATTTAGAGACAGCTGCAAAGGATCCGATAATTGGTGCAATATTAGGTGGAATGAATCCACAGCATGTAATTGTTTCAGGTTTAGGGGCAATGCCAGCTGATAGTGTTGGCAATCGATGGACAGCAGATTATATCATTGCAAGCGGAAATTTATTAGCAGATTTTAGAGCTAATTTAAATGCCGAATCACAGGGACGCCTGCAAGTTGTTCGTTTATACGAGGAAACAAATGATCGAGGCGTAAAAGATATGCTGTCATGGTTAATCGCTAGAGATACAATGCATCAAAACCAATGGATTGCCGCAATTAAAGAGCTTGAAGCAAAAGAGAATGTTGTTGTCCCAAGTACCTTCCCAAGGGAATTAGAAAAACAAGAAGTTTCATACACACTGTTTAATTTCTCTAAAGGTAACCAAAGTGCACAAGGTCGCTGGGCTCACGGACCAAGTATGGATGGACTCGGCCAATTTAATTATGTGGAAAATCCTGTACCTCTTGCGAAAAAACCAGTATTGCGTCCAGCACCTCCATATATCCATGATACTCCACCAGCAGTTCTTAAGGACACACATGGGCTTGTTCCCCCAAATATGAAATAATAAGAAACTAACATTGAAAAGTTTAATAATGACTGCTAAACAATTTTTATTGTTGCAGTCATTTTCTTTTTTGACAGCTATGGCCATATATTTTTAATCTGATATTAGAAACTATATCCTCATTCTAAAGCCTTACAAAAGAATCGGGATTGAGACCTTTTTACGCACCTCATTTCAAAGGTAATCTAAAAGAAATATTGAACATGAGGTGAAGAATGTTGAAAGGAAATATATTTCTTTTATTTGTTAGTCTGTTTCTATCTATCCTATGGTTGAATGTATTTTTTGTTAGAGGCGTCTTCGGTGTTTTAAGCTGGTGGCTTTTACTTGGTAGTAGTATTTTAGGTATCGTACTATTTCTCATTTCTATATTCTTGCTAGTTGTAAAATCACTGAAAGGGAAACTATCAATAATGATGATATATTCAGTCATTTTGTTTTTGATTATGTCTTTCCCTTCACTCTGGTTTATTAACATCGGACAATTTGCATACCCTGCTGATCTTGAGAAAACTTCTCCCTCTATCACAATTGAACATCCATTTAATCAAGCTGCAATAGTTGGCTGGGGCGGAGACTCTATTGAAACGAATCGTCCCCATGTTTTAGCACCTAATGAACGATGGGCTTATGACTTTATTATGGAACCACATTCAACAAAAAACACTAATTTAGAGGATTATGGAATTTTCAATGCGATGATTTACTCACCTGTTAAAGGGACAGTTATTGAAGTTTTTGATGATGAAAAAGATATTCCACCTGAAACAGAGGAAAATGAAACAATGATGGGTAACTATATTTTTATAAAAATTAGCGAAACAAAGACATTTTTAGTGCTTGCCCATATTAAACAAAATTCAATTTTAGTAAAAAAGGGACAAATAATCGAAATTGGAACTCCTTTAGCAAGAGTTGGAAATTCCGGTTCAACGAGTGAACCACATCTACATATTCACCACCAAAGACAAAATCCAACAGAAACTAGTATGTATACAACTGAAGGATTACCACTTTTTATTCATCACAGAGAAGGAACAAACATGCCAATTGGCGGGAATAATAAAGATATCATCTATCCGTTAGAACAGTACCATTAAGCCAGGAAGGAAAGGGGCTCCCTTTCCTTCTATCATTTCTTTCATCATGTAAAATACTCAAGCTTTGCATTTGGAAAGAATTTTTCCATATAAGAATATAAATGAGATTTTATATCCTCTTCTTCTTCCTTTTGATAAATATACTTTCCAATACCGTATTTCCCCCATTTATATCTTCTAGCTGATTCATCTAGTTCTAGCTTTGTCATCGGGTAGTTCTTCTCAATTACCCTCTTTGCTGGCTTTGTAAAGCGATGCTGGATAAATTCGAACGTTATATCCTTTTTTGCCTCCTCAGGTAACTCTGCATCCAATCTTTCAAACATATGATAATATCCATCTTCCCAGCCTTCATGTAGATAAATTGGAGCAACAATAAAACCTAGTGGATATCCGGCTCTTGCTACCTTTCCTGCTGCTTGTAAGCGATCAGCTAGTGAAGATGTACCTGGTTCAAAGTTTTTTATAACATAATCGGCATTGATACTAAATCTAAACCTAGTTTTCCCATTATGCTCAGCATCTAACAAATGATCGACATGATGAAACTTTGTGACAAATCGTAATTTTCCATATTCTGATTTCCCAAAATGCTCGATCGCTCTTTTTAAAGTATGTGTTAAATGATCAATCCCGACAATGTCTGATGTACACGCTGCTTCAAATCGCGTAAATTCAGGTGCACGCTCTTCCATATATTTATCTGCAGCATCTAAGATTTCATCCACGTTCACGTACGTACGAATATATGGCTTACTTCCCATTGTCGTTTGTAAATAGCAATAATGGCAATGCCCCATACACCCTGTCGCAAATGGAATAGCATATTCTGCAGATGGTTTAGAAGTATCAAATTTTAACGTTTTTCGAATCCCTACGACAAGTGTAGATTTGGCAACACGGTATTTTTGAAAATCATTATCCCCTGGTAAATTACGAATTTGATTATGTGATGTTGTATATTTTATTTCTAAATCCATTTTTTCAAATTTTTCCTTTAATTGCTGTCCTAATGGATATTCAAGCGCTTTCGGTTCAAAGTAAACAAGCTGTGGTACAAATGGTGGTCTACTCATTTTTTCGCATCCCTCTACATACTTTCAAAGTAATAGTCATAAGCTGCTTTTGCCTCTTCTTCACTTGAATATACAGCAATCTCATTTGTTAAAGGATAGTAAGTTTCGTATAGAAATATCGCTAGCTCATTAGGGTTTTCCGGGTTATTAACAACTGCTGCCTCTTGAATATTAGCGACATCTTGAGTATGAGGATTTCGATAAAAAACATAAACAATATCACCAGGACTGTAAGAAGTCATTTCATTATCAAAGTCCATTATTAAACACACCTTTTCAATTTAATACTTTCATTTTCCGTATTTCATCAAAGTTTTATGATTACATATTTGTGGAAAAACGTTAAAATATTGAAATGTCACAAAAAAAATATGGAAGAAAGGTGATTTGAATGAAAAAAGTCATTGAGTTCTTATTTGGTAAACGTCAAAATACAAGTACCTTTTTACGGATCATTTACAATGTTGCCGTTGCATTTTATTTTTTCTCATTATTACTTTTACTCTTACAAGCTTTCGATTCTGGAATGATCGCTCCTCTTTTAATTGGTGCATTTACTTTTCCAATCATGTTTAGATTGATTTATTATTTACTACTTGTTAGTAATCAAAAGGAACGAAATCGCTCGAAAAAAGTCCTCGTCATATTTAGTATAGGTATTGGTATAAGCGTGATAGTATCCGCTATTATTATGTTTGTCGCTTTAAATGGAGAAAATCTAGCTATAAATACAAATAAAGTTACTACAAATAATAAAGTAGAGCTTTCAATCGGAAAACTAAAAGGATCGTATGAAGTGACTTCTTTTGACATTACCTCTTCAGGTGTTATGACGATTCCTTACGAAGTTAATTGTAAAGAAGGAAGCCTCTCCATTATTGTGAAAAGTTCTACAAGCAACGAAGTAGTCTGGGAGGATACTGTAAACAACAAGAATAGTGGGACAATTGAATTTATAGGTGAAGAAGATACATATACAGTGTTCTTAAAAACAAAGGAAGCGAAAAATATAAATTTGAAGATTTCCTTATAGACTTTTTTGATTAATGATTCCGTCTTTAGCTCATACTAACCTTGGATTTTTAAAATCGATGTATTGGAGTGAGGATGGAAATGGAGTTTGAAGCAAGAAATTCAACAGAAGAAGCACTTCATCATTATAAAGCAGGTTTAGGAAACTTCACAAAAAAAATGCCAGAGCTTGCAAGTAAATTTAATGACTTTACAGAGGAATGTTTTAAAGAAGGAAGCTTATCAAAAAAGGAAAAACAACTAATCGCATTAGGAATTAGCCTTTATTCTCAAGATGAATATTGTATTATTTATCATACAAAGGGCTGTCTAGATGAAGGCTGCAGTGAAGAAGAAATTCTTGAAGCAATTGGTGTAACTGCTGCTTTTGGTGGTGGTGCAACGATGAGTCAGGCCGTAACACTTGTACAAGAATGCATTCAAGAACTAAATCAATTAAAGCAGTAGTGAATATATATGTAGTAAAAAGCTGTCTCCTTCCTAAATTGCCCTTTCTCGATCAATGTAGATAAGAGGAGGACAATGAATGTGACAGCTTTTTTCTCTACATTATGGAAAATTTAATAGTTATTGCATTTCCAAGTATCGAGTTAAAAACCTTTCCATGTACATACTAACTCTGTAGATTGTATCTACGTTTAGTTTTTATCGATGGGAGGAGAGATTTCATTGACTACTCAAACAATCAAGAAAAACCTTACTGTAAAGGAAGCAATTGAATCTAGACATAGTATTCGAAAGTTTGAGCAAGAAACCATTACAAAAGAAGAGCTAACTGAAATATTTGAGTTAGTCCGATTAACACCAAGTGCATGGAACCTTCAGCCATGGAGATTTCACGTAATAACTGATAATCAGCTAAAGGAAAAGCTACAAGAGGCTGCTTATGGTCAAAAACAGGTCACCTCTGCCCCAGCAGTTGTCTTAGTTGTCAGTGATATGGAAGATGTTATTGCCCATTTATCCGAAACAGTACATCCCGGTTTATCACCTGAACGTCAACAAGAAGAAGTTGCGAATTTATCTTCCTTCTTTAGTGGGATGAGTGTTGAGGAACGAGGTCAATGGGGACTTACTCAAACTAATATTGCATTAGGGTTCTTACTAACAGCCATTCAAGGGCTCGGCTTTGCAAGTGTACCAATGCTAGGGTTTGATCACGAAAAAGTCAAGGAATTGCTCTCACTTCCTGAACATATTAAATTTGCAGCAATGGTGCCATTTGGTCGTCAAGCCTCAGAAGGATATGAGCACCATCGCTTCCCACTTGATAAAATTGTAAAATATCATTAAAAGAGCGAAAATCTATTGTGGAGGATTTTAACAATCCTCCTTTTCCTTTGTCGATTCCATATAAACAATCATTGTTAAACAGTAATATACTTAAATGGTAATCTTCATCCAGTACCTTCTTCATCGTTCATAGCTATAAGTTATGAATTTTTCCTGATTAATTTCCCTTCAGTTTCAACAATTTGGGCAATATCTGAAATAAATTGAGTAATAAGTTCTAACTCATCCTCGTTATATTTTTCACAATAGTTTTTAGTAGACTCTGATAAGGAAGAATAATAAAGCTGTAAGTTATTTACCTTTTCCTCCAATAAGTTTATCATTACTTTTCGCCGGTCTTGTATGTTTCTTTTCCTTATAATAAACTCTGCCTTTTCTAAACGATCTAAAATTGCTGTTATTGAACTTGTACTATTCCCGGTAATAGTTGCTAACTCCCCCGCGGTTATTGGTCCCGTTTCCGCTAAAATATCGATTGTTTTTAAATCTGTTTGAATCAATCCTAATGTATGTGTAATATTTTGTTGAAATAAAACGCTTCTAATACTAAGTTTTCTAAGCTGTTGTGTTACCGCTTCAATCTGTAACCTTTTTCTACTATTTAAGCTTGACATAGGCTTTATCCCTCCCATAAACTTAAAATTATCTCGATTATCGAGACAATTTTAAAAGTTTGTTTTCATTTTACTTTTAAACATATCATCGTGCAAAGTGAGAGGGCAATTTTCTCTTACCGAAAGGAGAAAGCACAGATGGAGCAAAATAAACACCAAAAATTTATTGTTGCTGGTCTATTATTAGCAATATTAATGTCAGCAATGGATAATACAATCGTTGCTACTGCAATGGGTACGATCGTTTCAGATCTTGGAGGTTTTGACAAATTCGTTTGGGTTACATCCGCCTATATGGTAGCAACAATGGCAGGTATGCCGATTTTCGGTAAACTTTCAGATATGTATGGTCGAAAAAGATTTTTCCTTTTCGGATTAATCATTTTCTTAATTGGCTCAGCACTTTGTGGCCTTGCGCAAAGCATTGTTCAATTAAGTATTTTTCGTGCTATTCAAGGGATTGGTGGAGGAGCACTAATGCCCATTGCCTTTACAATCATTTTTGATATTTTCCCTCCTGAAAAACGAGGAAAAATGACCGGATTATTGGGAGCTGTCTTTGGAGCTTCAAGCGTGTTAGGACCCTTGCTTGGGGCATATATTACAGAATACATAAGCTGGCACTGGATATTTTATGTAAATGTCCCACTTGGAATAATTTCGTTATTTTTTATCGTTCGGTATTACAAAGAATCACCTCAACATATAAAACAAAAAATTGATTGGGGGGGTGCTGCAACACTTGTAATTGCCATCATCAGCCTTATGTTTGCACTTGAATTAGGCGGAGAACAATTCGCATGGAATTCACCGCAAATCATTAGCTTATTTAGTATATTTGGAATCTTTATTATTGTGTTTTTCATTCTCGAACGGTTTGCAGCTGATCCGATCATTCCATTTTGGTTATTTAAAAAACGTTTATTCGCAACATCACAAATTCTTGCCTTCCTATACGGTGGTACATTTATTATATTGACTGTATTTATCCCGATTTTTGTTCAAGCAGTTTATGGAGGTTCAGCAACAAATGCAGGATTTATTTTAACTCCAATGATGTTAGGTTCTGTTTTAGGTAGTGCAATTGGGGGGATTTTCCAAACAAAAACGAGTTTCAGAAATTTAATGATTATTTCTGTCATATCTTATTTTTTAGGTATGTATTTACTCGGTACTTTAACACCTGAAACGAGTCGTACACTGTTAACAGTCTATATGATTATCGTTGGGTTTGGAATGGGCTTCTCATTCTCGCTATTGCCAACAGCCTCAATTCATAATTTGGAGCAGAGATACCGTGGAACTGCAAACTCAACGAATTCATTTCTCCGTTCCTTAGGAATGACCTTAGGTGTAACGATTTATGGCGTCATCCAAAATAATGGTTTTACTGAAAAATTAAAATATGAGTTTGACAACATTGGGGATAATAATGCTCAAGCGATGGCTCAACTCAATGATCCCCAGCAGCTCTTTCAATCTGGTGCACGTGAAAATATACCTGATGAAATTCTCGACAAAATTGTAAATGCAATGTCAGAGTCGATTACGAACACTTTTATGCTAGCCCTAATTCCAATTGCGATAGCTGCAATCTTGGTTTTAATGATGGGGAATGCACGGGTTGAAGTAAAGACAGAGCTTCCTAAGAAAACGAGCGATGACTAAATTGCAATCTATAAAGTTCATATAACAGAAAAAGCTTGAGAATTCTCAAGCTTTTTCTGTGTATTATTATTCATCAAGAACCTTTTTTTCTTCACTATTAATTGAGTAGCTTGCTGTTATCGTAGCACTTAATGAATGTGAGACCGAACAATATTTATCTTTTGAAAGCTTTATCGCTCGTACAACTTTTTCTTCTGGCAAGTCCCCTTCAAAAGAATAATGAATATTTACGTTTGTAAATTTTTTTGGATGTTCCTCTGCACGTGCCCCTTCTACATCAATATGAAAAGAAAGAGGCTTTAACCGCATTTTATGCAATATTGAAATAATATCTATACCTGTACAACCTGCAACTGCATTTAATAATAGCTCTGTAGGTCTTGGACCACTATTTTGTCCACCAACCTCAACACTTGCGTCCATCTTAATTTGGTGTCCTGTTGGTGTAGTACTTGAAAATCCCATATCCCCTGTCCAGTCAATTGTTAACTTCATCTTTTCATTACCACCCTTATTAAAAAATACTCTATATGTTAATATTCCCCCATCTCTACCCATTATGACAAGTCTTAAACATTGAATTTTTCAATTAATGATTGTAATTCTTCTGCCATCACGGTTAAGGACTTAGCAGCATCAGTGATTTCTTCCATTGAAGCTAACTGTTGTTCAGTCGTAGCAGCAACCTCCTCTGAAGTTGCTAAGCTTTCATTTGCGATTATATTTAATTCATTAGCTGATGAGCTAACCTCTTGAATAGCAGCAGTTATCTGTTGAACCGTTGCTGATACTTCCTCCACTTTAGGTGTCATTTGAGCCATACGATTCATGATCTGTTCAAATTTTTCTGCAGTTTCTGTAGATATTTGCAAACCTTCTGCTGCATTTTTTGAAACCTCTTCCATTGTTACCACTGATTTTTCTGTATCTTGTTGCATTGTTCTTATTAACGTATCGATTTGATTTGCAGACTCTCTTGATTGCTCAGCTAATTTTCTCACTTCATCTGCTACAACAGCAAAGCCTCTTCCATTCTCTCCTGCTCTAGCGGCTTCAATTGCTGCGTTTAATGCTAGCAAATTCGTTTGCTCGGCGATATCCGTTATTGCTTCAATAATTCTACCTATTTCATCTGAACGTGTAGATAATGATTGAATCACTTTATTTGATTCAGTTACAGATTGATTAATCGAAATCATTTGTTCAAGATTATGTTGGATATAACTTTGTCCACTTTTCGCTTCATTAACAGTATCATGAGCAATATCAGCTACTTGAGTTGAACTATTTGCAATGTGAATCATTCCATTCATTACTTCATCTAACGATTTTGCATTAGTAGCAATTTTATTAGTTTGATCGTCTGCTCCATTCGCAACCTGTTGTATCGCTTCTGTCACCTGCTTCGTCCCTTCTACAGTTAAATGACTATTTGCAATTAATTCTTCCGAAGAAGCACTGACTCGTTCTGAAGCTGAACGTAAATTTAATACAACCGCTCTTAAATGATCGACCATTTGCTTAAAGCTCTTAGATAGCTGGCCTAATTCATCATTCGAGCTAGTATTAATCTCTACCGTTAAATCCCCTTGGCTAATTCTATTTGTTGATGTAACAAGTGTTCGAATCGGCTTAAGAATTGATTGGATAATAAAGAAAATGATAATTGCCCCGATAATTAATGATGAAATAATTACGATCCATGTTTTTATAAAGATTTCCTTCATTTCATTTTGAATTTCATTGGCATACATTGTTCCAGCAATTTTCCACCCTGTTAATTCATTTGTAGTATATTCCATCATTTTACTTTCACCATCGAATATATATGTAAAGTTACCCTCTTCACGTTGAAAAAGATTATTGACCCAATCACCTTTCACTTTTTTCCCTTGCTCCTCAGGGTGGATTAAATATGTTTTTGTGTTATCAATAACTGTAATATACCCTTTCTTCCCTACTTTTGCTTTATTAGCTAAATTACTAAGAGAAGCAATATCTACATCAATCGCGATTACCCCAGAGAAATCATCCAAAGTTTTAGCAAACGTGACTGACGTTTCGTTTGTACTTGCATCAATATATGGTTTAGTTAGGACAACTTCCCCTTTATTCTCCATCGCAAGCTTATACCATTCTCGTTCTCTAGGGTCAAAATCTTTAGGTAATTGTGCTGTTGGTGAGAGAATTGTTTCACCAGTGTCTGTACCAATATAAATCGCCTGAACTGTTGGTTTTGTGCTTATATATTGATTAAATCTTTGTTTAATATCTTTAATAGCTTCTTCTGTTAAGGTGGTATTTGCTTTCTTGGCAGTTCGCGCAAAATAATCTACATCCTCTTTTAAAGGCTGTAGCTGTGATTCTAAGGACGTGTTAATAAGCTGGACACTTTCAAATGCAGTCTGATCCATACTTTCTTGAACTTTCGCTTTTGCAATTTGATAGGAAATTCCTCCTATAAGCAAACTCGGAACTAACAATATGCAAGCAAATGCGATAATTAATTTTGCTCGAATTGTCATCTTTATCTTTAATCTTTTCATACTTATTTTAACTTCCCTTCTATAAATCGATTTATCTTTTCGAGATAAAATACCTATTATTTTTATTTCTTAATCAGTGAAAGCTTATATTGAAATCCAAATGAATCTTCAATACATGAATCTAAGTCTTTTATACTTTCAACTCAAAATTATAGTTATTTTCTAACTATTCTACTAATTTCGAATCATCTTAAAGTAGTAATATATTACTACTTTCTTTCTCTTTTGAAAATGCATATTTATATATTCGAAAAATTCAATTATGTATACGGTTAAATTCCACTCGGTAAATATATATAATAGCACTTATCATTCCGTTACAAGAATCTACATTACATAAAAAAGGCCTGTCCCTAAAATGATCGGGACAAGGCCTTTAAAAAGTCTTTTATTCGTTAGATTCCTTTATGATTGAAATTGTTTTTGTTTTCTTCTTATCAAGAAAAGTGTGATAGCGCCACTAGCTAATAAAATGATCCCAATTGCAACGTAATTATAAGTATTTGTTGCAGTCGATGGCAATAGATTTCCAAATCCATTTCCATTGTTTGTATTAGGACTATTACCTTTTGTATTTCCGTTATCACTATTATTTATTGGATATTCTACATTTGATTTTTGATCATTACCATCACTAGGTTTTACACCATTTGGATTTTCATTTGAGCCATCTCCTGGCTTTTCGCCATTTGGATTTTCATTTGTTCCATCTCCTGGCTTTTCACCATCTGGATTTTCATTTGAGCCGTCTCCTGGCTTTTCATTTGAGCCATCTCCTGGCTTTTCACCATCTGGATTTTCATTTGAGCCATCACCAGCAGTACTTAAATCAAGTGAATATTTGCTAAATCCTGATTCTAATGTTTCTATGAACTTTATATTATCTGATTCATCTGCAAATGCTTTTGCCGATGGAGATGATTCAAAAGTTACATAAACCTCATTTAAAATAGGTGCTATTGACCAGTTATTATCTGCTGATGGATTAACTTGTCCTTTTTCAATAATATAGTTCATAACAGCTTGACGATTCTCATCCGGATACTGAGCAATAATTTTTGAGCTTAGGTTGCCTGGAAAATTCCCACCACCTGAAGCACGATAATTATTTGTAACAACTAAAAACTCCTGTTCTAAATCAATCGGTTTCCCATCATACATTAAATTTTTAATACGAGCTGATTCAGGATTAATCATGTTACCGCTAGTATCATATTTTGCAGGCTTTGTCACATCAATTTGGTACGTAACCCCGTCTATTACATCATAATTGAATGTTGGAAAATCATTATTAATTAAACTTTGTTCCTCATTAACGTTAGGGTCAATTTGATTAAATTGTCCAGCAGACATCTCTAACCATTCCTTCACATCTGCTCCTGTAACTTTTACTATTTGCACCGTATTGTCATATAAGTACAAATCACCTACATTTTTAATTGCTAAATCACCAGCAGGAATATTTGTATAATATTCAGCACCGTTTCTTCCTCCTGCTTTAAAAGGAGCACCTACAGAAAGCAATGGCATTCCCTCATATTCAGTTCCTATTAATTTTTCCTCAGCATACCATTTTTGTGCGTCTGTCACGATTTGTATTGAAGGATCATCCTGAACTAGTGCGAAAAAACTATTAATAGGTGCAGTTGTTGAGCCAACACTTTGTCTCACATAGTCTAAAGTAGCTTCATGATCCGCTTTCACTGCTTCAACCATTTCTTTATTAGGTTCGGTTACAGTTGAAATTGACTCAGCTGTTGAAATTGAATCAATAACTTCCCAATCTTCTTCACCATTTGCACTGTTAGTTAGTTGTAACTTTAAATCAATGATTCCTAAGTGACTACCCCAGTTTTTAGGCATAACTACAGGGACTCCATTAACAGTTCCTTTAACGTTATCAATTGCATCAACGCCATTAAATCTTGCATCTCCAGGAAACAGATTGTGCTGATGTCCAGAAACGATTGCATCTATATCAGGGACTTTTTTAGTTAAATCAAAGACTGCATTTTCAGATCCTGTAACACCTTCACTAGTGTCAACTCCAGTGTGTGCAATAACAACAATTAAATCTGCTCCTTTTTCCTTCATTTCAGGAATAACTTTTTTAGCAGATTCAACAATATCCTTCGTGACAACTTTGCCTTCCAAATGCTTCTTATCCCACACATTGATTTGTGGTGGTACAAACCCAGTAAATCCAACATTTACCTTATGCACATTACCGTTGGAATCCACGAATTCCTTTTCAACAATTTCATATGGGTTAAAATAATAATCATCTTGGTTGCTAGCATGAAAAACATTGGCGTTAACAATTGGATAATTGGCATCATCCATTGTCTCATCTAAAAACTCTAATCCATAATTAAACTCATGATTTCCAAGAGTAGCTGCATCATAATTAAGCAGATTCATCGCTTTAATAATTGGATGAACCTCACCTTCCTCTAACCCTTGCCTAAACACGTATTCACCTAATGGATTCCCTTGAATTAAATCACCGTTATCAACAAGAATTGTATTTTGTTTCTCAGCCTGACGTTGCTTTAGTAAAGCAGAAGTACGTACTAAACCAAAACTTGTACTTGGTTTATCACCATAATAGTCATAATCCATAATATGTGCGTGAATATCTGTTGTCTCTAATAGTCTAATATCCATAGTGACAGGTTGCTCTTCAGCAAAAACAGTGCTTGTCTTTGGTGTGAATGTGAACATACTAACAATTAAACTTGTAGCGATTGTTCCATATAGAAGCTTGCGTTTTTTTGCATGATTATCTTTTCTCCTCACCTTGTTTCCACCTTCCGTCTTCATCTAATATCCTACATATAAATTATACAAAGCCAATGTAAAGGTTTTTGTAAAATTATGTAGTTTTTATGTAAATAGATCGGGAAATATCAGGAATTTTAGATGATGATTGCAAAAAAAGAGGTAACGTTTAAGATGGACAATCTCCAAATCGTTACCTCTTTTAAATTTATTTTATAGTTAATTGTTCATAGAGATCCTTTAACGTTGTGCATCCCATTTGTGTAAGCTTATTTACATAAATGCTCCATAGCATTGCAGTAAGTTTCGCATCATATAATGCATGATGGCGACCAAATGGTAAAATACCATTATGTTCACAGCATTCCTCAAGTGTAATTAGCTTTACATCAGGCTCGGCAATTTTGTACAGAAACGACATATCAACTAATCGATGCTTAAATGGAGCTCGATAAAGTTTCCATGAAGCATGCTGGAGAAACACTTTCTCATGATTCGCATGATGAGCAACTAAAGTATAGTCCTTTGCAAATTGAAAAAACTGAAATAAAACCTCAGACAATGAAGGTGCCTCTTGTAATTGTTCATCTTTTAAACCTGTTAACTGTTTAATATCATCAGATAATTTTTTTTCAGATTTTATAAGAGAATAAAAGGTTTCCCCCTCTTTTACTTCATCCCCTTTTACTTTTACTGCACCAATTGAAATAATCTGGTCTCCCTGATCGGGGTAAAAACCAGTTGTCTCAATATCAAATACAATTACATTTAATTCGGTAAGTGGGATATGAAGGGTCTCCTCAACTCTCATTTCACGCTGTAACTGCCTTAAATAAGCAACATGCTGATTGCTCTGTGCCCCAGCTCTACCAGGAAAACCCTTCATAAAAAAAAATGGATCAAAAGTCATGATAAACACCTTTTTCTATTATTGCTTGGGCTAATTGATGAACCTTTTTTCCACCCTTTAATATGGTCTTAATTTCTCTTTTTTCATATTTTGTTAAATTTTTCACTGATAAATAATGAACGTCCTCATATGATTCCGCAGAAGAAAACATCGATAACCTATATGAAAGTAGCTTTTTGAAATTTTCTTTAACTTCAGCAAGTAATAAACGATATTCCTCCTTCTTACTTAACTCATCGATTCGTGATATTGTACTCGTTTCGACGATTCCTTCCTTGATCGCTAATAATCTTATTGCATTGACATATGGTAAAAATGCAGTTCTTTTTAAATCGATACACCCTTCATATTTCCCGCTGGATTGTACGAACAATTGTCCAAGCGGCCCAACTGCATGTTTAAAAAATTGAATATTATCTAAAAAACGTTGTAGCAGTTGGTTGTCATGTTCATGATAATGAAAGATCATTTTTTTTAGCTCTATTGGTAACATTTGATTTCCAATGAGCGTCCGGGAATCGTAAAAGATTTGTAAATACCGGATAGATTCCCAGCTTTTATCCAACATCCATTGGGCTAACTGCTCCTTCCACCCTTCCACTGATTTACACCACATTGGATTTGAGCTCATTATCTTTCCATCACAAAACGGATAACCAAGTTGCTCGAGACCTTTTGAAATTTCAGCTCCGAGTTTTTGAAAGTAATTTTTTGCCTCTTTTGTATCATCGTAAAATACAATTCCATGATCTTGATCACTATATAAGCCCTGCTCCTTGCGTCCCCCACTGCCTGTTATAAACCAAGAAAACGAACAAGGGGGTGAACCAAATGATTTTTCAAATTGTGTTATCGCAATTTTCCATGCTGCCTTCATCACTTCATCATGGAATTGATTTAATGCAGTTGTATCATGAATTTCAGCTAAAATATGGATATCCTTCCACTTTTTTAATGAATGATATGAATCAATTTCATTCAACATGAGAGACACTCCCTCACTTAAAATAAGGAAAGGTGGAGCAGCCTTAGTGCATACTCCACTTTTCATAGTTGTTTTTATTATACTGTGCTTCATAAAATCAAGGGATTTTACCATTTTTTATGAGCCTAGATTTTCTTTCTTATTGTCTATTAACTCAGGGTAACCGTAGCTTCCATGCTCACTAATGTCTAACCCCATAATTTCTTCTTCCTCAGTTACTCTTAACCCATTCATTAGTTTTTTACAAACAGCTAAGATAACAAATGATACGACAAATGCATAAGCCGCTGAAGCAGCAACCCCCATGAATTGAACACCTAATTGTGTGAATCCGCCACCGTAGAATAACCCTGGTAACCCAACTGTAGCTAATTCAGGAGTAGCGAAGAATCCTGTAGATAATGTCCCCCATACCCCTGCAACACCATGTACTGATAATGCAAAGATTGGGTCATCAATTTTTCTCTTTTCAAAAAATCTAGCACTATAGAATACAAGTATACCTGCGATGAAACCGATAACTACAGCTGCCCATGTATCAACAAATGCACAAGAAGCTGTAATTGCAACTAATCCTGCCAAAGCACCATTAAGCATTGTAGGAATATCTGATTTTCCAAGGACCATCCAAGATATAATAAGTGCTGCAACTGCTCCTGCACCTGCCGCTAAATTCGTATTAAGAGCAACAAATCCAAAGAAACCATCATCTACTGACACTGTACTACCCGCGTTAAATCCGAACCAACCGATCCATAACACAATTACTCCTAAAGCTGTGAAAACCTGGTTATGCCCTTGGATATTATTTGCCGAACCATCTTTATTGAATTTTCCAATACGAGGTTTTAATAGTATAGTAGCAGCAAATGCAGCCATTGCACCTGTTAAATGTACAACAGTCGACCCTGCAAAGTCTTGCTTACCATGTTCCGCTAACCAGCCACCACCCCAAATCCAATGAGCAACTACTGGATAAACGAGCGCTGAAAATAATACTGTGAATACTAAATAGATTGATAATTTCGCACGTTCAGCAAAACCACCTAAGGCAATTGTAATCGAAATTCCCGCAAACGCTAATTGGAATAAGAAGAATACGGAAGTCGATAATGCCATTCCTTCCGTCTGGCCACCTGAGTAAAAGAAATCAGATAAGCCGACAAAAAAATTACCATTGCTACCAAATATAAAGCCGTAGCCAACTGCCCAAAACACTAATGACGCAAGACCAAATGTAAAAACTGTTTTACCAGCAATATGTCCTGCATTTTTCATTCTTGTTGAACCAGCCTCTAGTAAAATAAATCCACCTTGCATAAAAATAACTAAGATTGCACCTAACATAACCCAAAGGCTATTCATTAAAAAAGTAGCATCCATTTTACTTCCTCCTCTGTAATAATTACTATCATAAGATGTAAGGAAATATAACATCTTGTTCTTATTTACTATTCTATACGATAATTCTAAAGTGTCAACCAGTTTAACTAAAATTCTGAAAATAGTACGTTAGATTTTCTAACATACATTGAGTAAATTGTAATATTTTCTCGTTCTAATCACCATATTTTTCCGTATCAAATCGTAAATCCATTTCACTTTTGTAAGATACTAACATTTTTTTAGACAATGCTCATTAACTATTTAACTGTCCAAATCGGAATACTGTAGTAATTTCGTCCTGCTTTATTAGCAATAATTTTATAACATACTCAAAAATTTGGCTTCCCCTCCTTTAAACGACTATAATAGTGATTGAATGAACTTATATAATAATTTGTCCAAAGTATTTACAGGGTAATGTACGCTTGAATACAAATAAAATCATTCAATTTTTTTAATAGCTCTTGAAAAAGGCATACTGTTAAAAGGATAATATGAAATGTACATAAGAAATGAGGGAACAAGTATGGAAATTATTGATGCAACAATTGAAAAGTTAGAAGATCCTTTTGGTATCTTATCAGGGGAGCGGTTTGAAATTTTCCTTACGTTAAATATAGAGGAAGATGATGAACTATATAGCGAAAATGGAGTTATGCTAAAACTCATCTATGCGGTTGAAGAAGCTCAATCTAAAATTGTCCAATATGATTTTATTGAAAAGAAAACCGAACAAGTATTAGACTTCGCATTAGAGGATGATGAAGAAAAGGTTATCGATGCATATTGCCAGCAACTAATTAACGAATATGTAGATGTGGATTGATTTCTCTACTTTTGACTGCAATAAAAAGCTGTATAGCTTTGAAAAGTTTACAAGAAACTTCTATTCAAAGCCACTTTTTATGTCAACGCACAGAAAGTAAGCAAGCTTAGGCTATTAGCAAACTTGTTTTTAATTTCAACACATTAAAAAGGCTGACAAAATAAATTTTGTCAGCCACAAATATGCTTATTATTATAATTTTACAACGTCTTCAGCTTGAGGACCACGGTTACCTTCAACAATGTTGAATTCTACTTTTTGTCCTTCTTCTAATGTTTTAAAACCTTCACCAGTAATAGCACTGAAGTGAACGAATACATCGTTTCCTTCTGCAACTTCGATAAATCCGAAACCTTTTTCTGAATTAAACCATTTTACAGTACCAGTTGTTTTCATGAGAGAAACCTCCAAAGATTTTTTAATATGTTACTCTATATTTACTCCGGTAAATAAAAATTCACATATTATAGAGAGTATCAAATTAAGGAGTAGATAATCTCTATAATATGTGAATTATATAGCTCCATATTTGTTCTAAAAATAAATTACTAACGAATAATCTATTTCATCACTCTTATTTATATAATTGAAATCGCAAAAAGCTCAAAACAACGAAAGCCCTACCTCTCTTTCGTCCTTACGGCTCCTAGACCGTGCCAGTGTGAATTGATTTAACGTATCTGTTTAACAGTTATTACTAACCGACAGTAAGAAAAAGCATCCACAACGCACTATTTTTAATGAATTTCTTATAATAAGCACTATATTACTGTAACCTATTATCCTCTAATTGTCAATGTAAGCATTTACTTCCCCTTGTCCTACCGTTAATTCATCTCTTATGTGGCTTATTTTATTTTTATGAATTGAGCTATAAATAATAGACTAGTAGAAATCAAAATAATTGAGATTACCCAGTCCCATGCTAATTCCATATTACCACTATCAATTGCAACATATATAGCTGTTGATACCGTTTGGGTTTTCCCCGGAATATTTCCCGCGAACATAAGTGTTGCTCCAAATTCCCCTAATGCTCTTGTAAAGCTTAAAATAAAGCCTGTTACAATCGATTGAAATGATAAAGGCAACGAAATACGGTAAAAAACTGCCCATTCATTTGCACCATCGACTCTTGCTGCATCCTCTATACTATTGTCAATCATTTCAAAGCCAGCCTTTGTTACTTGATACATTAACGGAAAGGCAACAACAACAGCTGCTATGACACCTGCCCACCAAGTAAAAATGATTGGTGATCCAAATATAGATTGAATGACTTGACCAATAGGACTATTCACGCCAAAAATAATAATTAGGAAAAAACCAACAACAGAAGGTGGAAGAACTAATGGTAAAATAAAAAGGATTTCTAAAAATATCTTCCCCTTCCATTTTAAATTCGCCATTATTTTCCCGATAAGAGTTCCAATTACCATGACAATTGCGCTCGCAATAATGGCAATTCTTATCGATAAAATGATTGGATCCAAAAATTCTGTACTCATCTTTACCCCTCAATCTACAACTTTAAACCCGTATTTTTCAAAAAGCTTTAAAGAATTTTCCCCCTTTAAGTAATCAAAAAATTTTTCACTTTCCTTAAAATGCTTTGTTTTGGCAACAATGCCTACTGGATAAATGATCGGGGAGTGTAATGACGAGTCTATTGTCGCAATTACCTTTACTTTATCAGTCGTATAAGCATCTGTTTTATAGACTATTCCCGCATCAACATTACCTGTTTCTACATAGGATAAAACTTGTCGAACATCTTTTGCTGTTATGATTTTCCCCTCTATATCCTGCCATAAGTTGAGGTTCTCTAAGGCCTCCTTTGCATACTGACCTGCTGGGACAGTATCCGGAATTCCAATTGCAAGCTTGTTAATATGGTGAATATCATTGAATGCTGACATCGTTGACTCCTTAGGAGCTATTAAGACAAGCTCATTCCTCAACAATGGTGCAGTATCTTCTTTCTTTAACATCCCTTTTTCTACCAAATTAGCAAAATGCTGTTCATCTGCCGAAAAAAATAAA
Organism: Metabacillus sp. 22489; assembly: GCF_052044855.1. Classification (NCBI taxonomy): domain Bacteria; kingdom Bacillati; phylum Bacillota; class Bacilli; order Caryophanales; family Bacillaceae; genus Metabacillus; species Metabacillus sp. 22489. The sequence continues at coordinate 12,005 of NZ_JBQENT010000011.1, read as the reverse complement.
TCAACTGGTGCACCTTGTTCAATTTGCTTACTTAACATACCACTTGCTGCAAAATTAAGATTAATAGTTATTTGATACTCTTTTTCGTAATTCACTTTAATTTCTTCTAACACATTTTTTAAACTAGCAGCTGCAGATATTGTGATTTCACTTTTCTTTTCAACGGATTCAGTTGATGTGCAACCTACAAGCATAAACAATAAAAAAGGTAGTAATAGATAGCGATATCTAGTTAGCATATCATTCACCCACCACTAACTGGAGGGATAAAGGCGACCACATCACCTTCACGGATGATGTCATCATTTAATGCATATTCTTCATTTATTGCAACCATAACATGTTCAAGGGAACCGACATCATATTTTTCCGAAATCATGGCTTTTAATTGTCCTACTGTAACGTTAGTAATGTTCAATTCAAAACTATCTATTCCTATTCTTTCTTGTAAATGTGCAAACAATAATAGTTTAATCATTTATTGCCTCCTCTGATGGCTTTCCCTCTGGATAGGATATTTTCTCTAACTGATCTCCGATCCATTCCTCTCCATCTTCCCATTTTTCCTTTTTCCAAATCGGAACAATTTGTTTAATCCGTTCTATCGCATACTCATTCGCTTCATAAGCATCTTTTCTATGTGGTGTTGATACAGCTATGACAACAGCAATATCTGATATCTCTAATTTGCCAATCCGATGAGTAATGGCTACCTCCGCATCCTTCCATTTTTCTTTGATTTCATTTCCTATTCTCTCTAGCATTTTTACAGCCATTTTTTCATAAGCTTGGTATTCTAAAAATAATGTTCTTTTTCCATATGTGAATTCCCTCACCGTTCCAATAAAGGTTGTTATAGCACCGGCTTCTCTGCGAATAACTTTATTTGTCACTTCCTCTAATGCGATTGGTTCTTTTACAATTTCAAATAACGACTTACTCAATCGACTCACCTGCTTCATTTGTAATTAACCATTTTATACATTCTTGGTTATTTTCAAATAATTTATATGTATTTACTATTTCTTCTGGAAGTTGAACCTCTGATACTATACACAATACATTCGTTATATTTTCCAGTAGAAAGGCATCCTCTGTAGATCTTATTAAAACTACCTTCGGATAACCTGCAGCTTTATACCCTTCAACAACAATGACATCAAGCGAAAAATGAGAATAGAGCTTTACAAGCTGCTGCAATGAAAAGCTGATGGATTCTGAATTAAGAATTAATGAACCGTTCCCTTCAATCACTGAAACTAGTGCGCCTGCCTCACGATGCTTACCTGTATCCTTCTTATTATCATGATGATGAATTGCACTTACGTGACCATGATGTTTAATCGTTCCAACCTTTAGTTCATTTTTCACTGCCTCTTTTATATAATCAACAACAAATGTCGTTTTCCCGCTATTTTGATATCCAATTACTTGAAGGACTCTGCCCACGGTATATCACTTCCAATTTGATCTTCTATCATTAAGATCTCTACTAAATCTCCAGCTTGATACCCTCTTGTCCCTCCAGGTAAAACAATAAATATATTCGCATCTGCAAGTGAAGTTACAACATTCGATTTATCCAAGCCTACAGGCGTTGCTATTAATGTTCCATCTGAAAAGCTCATCCGCCCTCTTACAAACCGAGTAAATGGGTTAGGCTTTAAAAAATCCTTTCCTAAAACAGCTTTTGTTTTTTGAAGGTGTGGATAATTAGAATGGAGGAAAGTTCTCACGATTGGCCGAACAAATAATTCAAAGCCAACATAACAAGCTGATGGATTACCTGACAATCCGAATAATAATTTCCCATTATATTCAGCAACGGTTGTAACACTTCCTGGTCTCATCGCTACCTTATTAAATAAAACATTCGCCCCAAGAAGTTGATAAATCTCAGGTAAATAATCATAATCTCCTACTGAAACCCCACCGGTTGTGATTAAAAAATCAACCTCTTCTAATGCTTGTTTCACAGCTTCATAGCATGTATTAAGATCATCCACTAGCTTACCGAAAAAAACAGGCTCTGCACCACATCTTTTTACCTGTGACTCGATCATATAGGAATTGCTGTTTCGAATTTTCCCAGGCACTAACGGTTCATCAATCTCTAACAGTTCACTCCCTGTTGCAATGATTCCAATTTTCGGTTTTTTTCCTACCGCTACTTTTGAATACCCGAACGTTGCAAGCAGAGCAATGATTCCAGGTGTAATATAAGTTCCTTTTTTTACAAGGATTGTCCCTTTTTTAGTGTCCTCACCTTTAAAGGAAATATTATCTCCACTGCTAAAACGCCGTTTTATCGACATAAACATCTTTTCATTCTTTTTATAAACTTTTGTTAATTCAAGCATAACAATCGCATCACAGCCACTAGGTATTTGCGCACCAGTCATAATCCGGATCGCTTGATTTTTCCTTAACGTAAAATTACTGACTGCTCCTGCACCTATTTCATCAATAACTTCAAATTCTACCGGGTTTTCAGAACTTGCTTCCGTTGTATCAACTGACCGTATAGCAAATCCGTCATATGGTGACCGATCAAATGGCGGCACATGGTGATCAGCAATTAAATCCTCTGCCAAATATCTTCCATCACTATCTTGTAAAGAAACATCTTCACTAGTGCCTTTTATTGAAAACTTTAGAATTTGATTAATTGCCTCTTTCACCGCCAAAGGCTTTCTTTTCTCTATCATTAAATCACTCCGTCACAAGAACTTTTTTATTATAATTCTTTTATAGTATCACTATTTTGTAAAGCAATGTAATCTTCCTGTGAGTTTATATTACAAAAAGCATCCTGATTAGCAAGAATAAAATTGTCCGACAAATATTTTACATTTATCTTTTCAAGTAGACTCATCATTCTATATCGCTCTTTTTGAAGAGCCTCATCAATATATTCAAAAGTACTATAGTGATAAACACCAACTAACGGATGAATTCTATTATTAATTTTAGGAATAATCGCTAAAGTTCCTTGTTCTCTAGCATCTACCAAACAGCGAATAATTTTTTTATTTATTAACGGTATATCACACGATAAAATCATATACCATTCAGTCTTTTCATACTTCATCGCTGTATATATCCCAGCTAGTGGACCCTTTCCTCTAACATGAATATCGTCCATTAAAATCTCATTACGTGATGTTTCTTCGAAAAAATGCACGATATCAGGATGGCTAATAATGATCTGTTTATTCGTTACTTCTTTCATTGCATCAATCGAATGTTCCCAAAAACATTTCCCTTCAAATTGTGCAAATGCTTTAGGCTGTCCAAATCGTTGTGAACGACCACCTGCTAATAAAACGCCAATCATATTTTCCAAGCCGCGATCAGCTCCTTAGTAATTTTACTGCCTTTTAGATCGAAATGTTGTGATAAATGACACGGGTAGAAAAACATTGACTATGTAAAAAGATCACTTCTTTTTCATTCTATCATCTTATCATGCTCATTTATGCATCTATACACTGAAAAAAGTCAGTTACCAAAGAAGTAACTAACTTTTTAAGCTTTACATTATTATATAATTTTTAACTGTTAATACACAGATACAATACGGCTAACCCGCTTCTCTAGCATTCTCATTCCACTTGCTCCAGCTTGGAAATGACGAAGCTTTCCCTCTTTATCAAACAGATAATAGGCAGGTACATATTTATTTTCAAATGCATTCGTTAATTTTTTCTTACTATCAACAAAGATAGGATGAAAAACACTATGTTCTGCTGCAATTTTCTCAATATCTACAATATTTAAATCATCTTCTGAAATCGGCATATGTACTGCAACAGTATTTAATTTACCTCTGTAATGATCACGAAGTTGATTCACTTGTGGCATCGCTTCCTTGCAAACATGACAGCTAATTGACCAAAAATGCATAAGTGTTGGCTTCTCTCCAATCAATTGTTCTTTAGTAACTTCACCATTTAACCACTCTGTAGCACCCGAAAGCTCTGGCATTGACTCGCGTAATTTCATCTTAATTTCCCTCCACATTGTGTCAATCGTAAACTGAAGATAATGGCGCTTACAGAAAAATCTGAATAAGTTGACTGGAAAATTTATCATTCTATATAAACGCTCAATTCTTTTACAGTGCCATTATAGGAAAGACATCTTAGTCAGTCAATACAAGGCAAAATAGAAAATTAAAAAGGCTCTTTGAACTATCTTTTAAAAAGGCACTTTTTATACTATTGTTGTTTGGCACGCTTAACTTTGTAACGGTTAGTGCGAGAATTGCTGTAGGATGCGCGGGATAGGGGAACAACAGGTGTTTAACCGATAGAATCTTTCCCCCGAGAAAGCAAGTATTGCGCAATAAAATAAATTAATACGACTACTAATAAAAGACTAAAAGATAATGCTATTTTCCTATATTATTCTTTTTACTTAACAAACATTGTATATTCCCCCTATTTTATGTTTAACTATTGAAAGGTAAGGTAACTAAACAAAACCGTTAAGATGGTTTGTAACACTTTTTGAAAGGAAGTTATTTATGGATTTTATAACAAATATAAACTGGGCATTATTATTAACAAATGCAGGCCTCATTATTTTAAAATTAATTGGTATTACCATCGCCTTTTTCATTGTCAGATCTATCGGTAATAGAGTCGTTAAAAAGTTATTTCAACGTTTTCAAGAACGGAATAATATTTCAGCTGGACGTTCTTTAACATTGCAAAGCTTATCTTTAAATGTTTTGTCATATGTATTACTATTCATGTTTATCGTTATGGTATTTCAAGTATTCGATTATGATGCGACAGCATTACTTGCAGGAGCTGGTGTTGTTGGACTAGCAATAGGATTCGGTGCTCAAGGGTTAGTTAGCGATGTTGTTACAGGCTTTTTTCTTTTACTTGAAAAACAAATCGATGTTGAGGATTATGTAACAATTGCTGATTTTGAAGGGATCGTTGAGCAAGTCGGACTTCGCACAACACAGGTTAGAGGATTTGATGGAACACTTCATTTTATTCCCAATCGTGAAATTAAAAAAGTGAGTAACCATTCCCGAGGTAATATGCGGGCTCTTGTCGATATAAGTATTCCTCATGATAAAGATCTAGACCGGGCAATAGCTGTTTTACAAGATGCTTGTGATAAATACCGAAATGAGGATACTTCAATTGTCGAAGGACCAAATGTTATAGGTGTACAAGCACTTGGCTCTTCCGATGTTGTTATTAGAGTCATTGCGAAAACAGAAAATATGCAGCAGTGGGCTGTCGAGAGAAATTTACGAAAGCTTTTAAAAAATACTCTTGATGAAAATGAGCTTTAACCTAATAATTTTCAAATAAAAGAGGTTGGAAAAACTCCAACCTCTTTTCTCTGTTATTGATTAAATTTACTTTCAACTCTTTGACAAATTTCATCTGCAGATAATCCACTTGCCTCAATTACAGATCCCGCAGTCACTGTGTCGCTTATACCCATTATGTTACGATCTTGCCCAGTTATTACACAGCAATCACAGCCTTGTGCATCATTTTCATTTTTTAATTGGACAACATCATAACCCTTTTGTTGCAGTGCTGCTGTCACATCTGACAATGATTGTTCCACACCAATTTTTGGCATCGTTTATCCACCTCCTACATGTATTGTGTACAGAGGTAGATAAAATATACTTTGACTGTACTAAACAATCGCTTACTTCAAAGTATTGCTTTTTAAAAGGGATAATGTTTTTTGAGCGAAAGGAATGATTCACTACTTTTGTTCTGATTTGAAGGTAATATATTTTGCCATAACTTCTACCGCAACTTCTATAGCCTTTTCATTTGGCGTTAATTTTGCATGGTGTAACCCGTAAGGCGAACCAACCCCAAGCCAAAACATAAAGCCTGGAATTTGACTAACCATATAACCAAAATCCTCACCTGTCATCGCTTCAGTACATAACTGTACATCAAAATCTGTTTGTTCAGCAGTATATTCCATAAATTCAGCTGTTAATGCTTCCTCGTTATAGACTTGATGATACATTGCACCATAATCAATTACTGCTTGACAGGAATAGCCGATTTCAAGTCCTTTTACTATAGCTTCAATTCTTTCTTTTACTTTCTCCATGGAGCCTACTGAAAGTGTACGTATCGTACCTTCTAATCTAGCATTTTCGGCTATGATATTTTGAACGGTACCTCCAGTAATTTTTCCGATTGTAATCACAGCACTATCAAGTGGGTCAACATTGCGAGCCACAATTGATTGAAGCTGTGTCACAAGGGAACACGCTGCAACAACCATATCATTTGTATTGTGCGGATATGCAGCATGTCCCCCCTTCCCTTTTAAATCAATAAATAGCTCAGAAGTATTAGCAAATAACAAGCCAGGCTTTGTTGCAATTGTTCCAACCGGAAGCTCTGGAGCAATATGTAATGCAGTGATGATATCTGGTTTCCATTGCATTGCAATTTCACTGTTTAACATTGGTTCCGCTCCACCAGGGCCTTCTTCAGCGGGTTGGAATAAAAATAGCACATGATCTTCAATCGGATTTTCAATAAAATGCGAAAGAATTCCAAGTGCAATTGTCATATGAAAGTCATGACCACAAGCATGCATATAGCCAGGATGTGTTGACTGAAAATCATATCCCGTTTCCTCAGTTATTGGCAATCCATCAATATCAGCACGATATCCAATCGTTTTCTTCGGATTTGTTCCTTTGACAAGGGCAAAAATACCCGTCCGCCACGTTTTGATTTCTAATCGTTCATTAGGAAACTGATTAAGGATGTTTAATAAATATTGCTGTGTTTTCACTTCTTGGAAGCCAATTTCGGGAATTTGGTGTAAGTCCCTACGGATTTGGATTAATTGTTCCTTTTGCATCTTTTCACCACCATATACTGAAGGCGCGGATTTAATCATCCACGCCTACCTCTTATAATTGTCGTAATTCCTGCATTATCTCAGTTTTTGACTTTGTTTTTGCATCAATGTCTTTAATTTTTCTAGCTGGAGCACCTGTTACAACTGTGTATGGTTCAACATCCTTTGTTACAATAGCTCCTGCACCAACAACCGCACCTTTTCCTACAGTCACACCTTCTAAGACAACAACGTTAGCGCCGATGACAACATCATCCTCAATAACAACAGGTTTTGCTGAAGGTGGCTCAATAACACCAGCTAATACTGACCCAGCACCAATGTGACAGTTTTTCCCAACAGTCGCACGTCCACCAAGAACTGCGTTCATATCGATCATTGTGCCTTCACCGATTACACTACCGATATTGATAGAAGCTCCCATCATGATGACAGCATTATCACCAATTTCAACTTGGTCACGAATAATCGCACCTGGCTCAATACGTGCTTTAATCCCTTTAAGGTCTAATAAAGGAATAGCTGAATTACGTCGGTCATTTTCAACTACATAATCTTCAATTTTCTCTTTATTATTTTCAATTGCTTCTTGAATATCAGACCACTCACCGAATACAACTCCGGTATTTCCTGTTAGGAACGTTTGTGCAGATTCACCGAAATTAATTCCTTCTAATTCACCCTTTACATAGACCTTTACAGGTGTAGACTTTTTACTGTTTTGTATAAATGAGATAATCTCATTTGCATCCATCATTTTCATATGTATTTACCTCCTGTTCGATATGTCAATCATCCTTTACTGTATCAAAGGATGATTCGGTTGACAAGCTATGTTTGCTTAATTTTTTCACTGAAACAAAATTATACTATAAACCACCTTAAACATATAACAATTAGTGCCCTATCCAAATTACTTTTCATTACGAATAATATCAATAAATGCTTTTACTTGTTTTAGTTCAAAAGAAGATTCAAATCCTAATAACCATGTATCACGTTCTATTGGCTGTCCATATTCATCTAATAGTGGTATTTTATAAATATTTTGCTCATCTTCCTTTAAAGTGACTGACGGTAATATCGCAAAACCTATACCATTAAATGCCATTTGCTTACATGTTTCAATTTGGTCAACAACTATCGTGCGTTTAGGAGTTGTTTGAAATTGGCGATGCCACCAATCCTGTATTTCCTGATAATAACTTGAATCACTTTTAAATTGAATAAAGGGTCTCTCAGTATGTAGGACATCTTCGACCCGGCTTATTTCTGTATCAACTAAGTATAAAGTATCTGTTAGAAGATGTTCTTTTATCCCTTTCCAATCATGATTCCCTCGAATTATTCCTAGGTGAACATGATCATCATACATGCTTTTTAGTATTTCACTACTCCACCCTGTAATAAGTGAAATCTTCGCATGTGGATAGGTTTGAACATATTTTTTTAATCTTTCAGGTAACCAGTGTTGCCCTATTATTGAGGCAACAGCTAGCTTCAATGTGCCATGCACCTCATTTTCCAGTTCAGAAATTTGCTCCCTAACCTTTTCTTCCTTTTCTACGACCTCTTTTGCAAAAGAAATCACTTTTTCTCCCGCAGGTGTTAACAATAAACCTTTTGGAGAGCGAATAAAGATTTGAAACCCCCAAGATTTCTCAATTGATTGTAATCGTTGTGATAATGCCGGCTGAGTAACAAACAATCGTTCTGATGCTTTTCTCATATTCATTTCCTCAGCAAGTACAACTAAGATTTGTAGTTCTGACGTTTGCATAAAAACACCTTCTTCACATAATTCAGATAGTTCATCTTTTGATTATTCAAATAAAAAGGCTGATGCTAAGTATCAGCCCTTTTTGATTTAGGTAAAAATAAAATAAGCAAAAAGCTAATAATCGCAAAACCAAAAATAAATATAAAGACATGATTCAAAGCAAATTCTAGACCATTCTGCAAAAGATTTCTTGCTTCCTCTGACAAATCGCTTCTTTTTGATTGGTCAAGTAATGTAGTTGTTGAATCTAGGTTAAGATTATCTTTAACTCCATGGTCAGAAAAGTACTGCATGATTTTGCTATTTAAAATTCCTCCAAGCAATGCTGCACCTATTGTACTGCCAACATTTCTCATAAACATATTTGTTGCAGTTGCAACCCCTCTTTTATTCCAGGAAACAGTACTTTGGATTGACACGATAAATGCTGTTAATGTTAGTCCCATTCCGATTCCAATTAAAAAAGAGCCTGCAGCAGCCATAATAGGGCTATTTTCGCTAGATAAAAAGATAAATATAGTAGTACCAACAACTAACGATAAGCCACCTATTAGTGATGTTGTCCTAAATCCAATTGTTAAAATTGCTTTGCCAGAAATCATCGAGGCAATCGGCCAACCAATTGACATTGTTGTTAAAGTTAAACCAGCAATAATTGCTTTTTGTTCCATAACACCTTGGACAAAGGTTGGTAAAAATGAAGAGAGTCCAATTAATATGACACCTGTTGTTAAAGAGGTGAGATTGGCAATTAGGATTGAGCGTTCACTCCAAAGTTCAAACGGCATCATCGGTTCATCAATTTTTCTTTCATAGATAACAAAAGCTATTATCGATATAATTGAGATTCCAATGAGGAAGAGAATTGGAAATGAGAGCCATGCCCAGCGAACTCCCCCTTCGACTAAAACAAACATAAAGGCTGTAACAGCAATAGTAAGAAGGATTGCTCCAATGTAATCAATCTGTGGCTTTTTCTTCTCAATATTTTCATGTAAAAAAAGATATAAACCTATAATTGCCAATATACCTAGTGGAACATTAATCCAGAAAACAAAACGCCAGCTGACAAACTCGACTAAAAGTCCACCAATGGCAGGGCCCATTATCGCAGAAATCCCCCATACACTAGACAAATACCCTTGAATACTTGCTCTTTCCTCCTTTGTGTATATGTCACCAACTATCGTAGTTGCGATAGGCATTACTGCACCAGCACCAAAACCTTGTACAAATCTAGCAAAAATTAACCATTCCATCGACGTTGCTAATCCACATAAAATGGACCCAATTAAAAAGAGTATAATTCCTATAGTTAATATTGGTTTTCTGCCGAATAAATCAGATAATTTTCCATAGATTAATACCGTTACTGCATTCATTAATAAATATGAAGAAAAAACCCAGCTATATAACGAGAAATCGCCTAATTCAGCAACAATTGCCGGCATTGCTGTAGCTACAATTGTCGCTTCAATCGCAGCCATGAACATGGCTAACATCACTGTTACGAGAACAAAAGGTCTTTTAGTTGTTTTTTGTTTAGACTGAAATAATACTTGTCCCAAGAAAAATCAATTCCTTTTCAGTTTAAAATATGTAATTGAAAATGGGGAAAAGAACGACTTTCATCGTTCTTTATCCAATATCAGGTTGGTGCACCCGTTTCTTTAGACGCTTTAAAATTGCCCGTCTTGTAAAAATACCTTCAAACACATGATCTTCGTTTTGAACACATACAAATGGATGATTCACTACAAGGTCTAAGCCAACTTCCAATGTATCATCCAAAAATAATCTTGGAATATTCGTATTCATTACTTCTTCTACTTTCATTTTCTCTAGCTTTTCAAACTCGATTCTCTCTAATCCAAATATGCTATCCATAATTAAATTCATTCCTATTAAACCATGTAATTTAAAAGTTGGATCTAATACCGGAATTGCCGTATAGCCTGTTTTCGTTAATACAAGTAACGCATGTTGTAGGTTGTTGCCAACTTGAACATGGGCTACTTTATCTCCTGGTATCATTAAATCTTGTATTGTCGCATTCATTAACTCTTCTGTTTTAATATTCATCATTGCTGTTTCTTCCTCTCTTCATTTCATTAGCTCTTCACCATTTTCTAATTCGTTAACCGAGAAAGTGTGTGAAAGTGAAACGAATCAATCATCATTGAATAAAAACACCCTTTTCTATCATAACATATTGTATTCATTCTTTTGTGTGAAAACACTTACAAATACTCCTTTACTTGAAATCGAAAAAAAATGATACCTAATTGGTATCTTTGTAATATAATTTGATCTTTAAATACGTCATGAACTTTTTCACCGTTCAGTATTCTATTATCGAATCCTTAATTTTTCATAAAGAGTAAGTAGCTGTAAATACTTCGATTGCTCCATCCTTTTTATCCCTGATTCTATATCATTCAACTCACTGATTATGATTTCAAGTGCATATTGTTGGCTAATTAACGCTTCCGCTAATAATTGTTTATCGTCTAAGGTTAATTTTTTTAACGTCGTTTCCATGTTTCCTCCATAAATTAGAAAAATTTTTCATAACCTTTATTTTGTAAATCGATTCGCATAACTAAAAGCCGTATATGATTCAGGTTTTATCTTTGCTTCGATTCCCATCGCCTCTATTCTGCCAGTCATCTCTTGTATTAACTCCTTCGTCATACCCTTTCTTCCGATATCAAGATGGATTTCAAACAATAAATTAGCCCCTTCATGAACAAAGGGAATTAACAAATCTGTTAATTCATTTAAATGATCAGATATGAAATAAGCTGCTATTTCTTGGCTAAGAGCCGTTTCCATTGAAATTTTCTCTCGTAAGCTTACTATTGGCCTCTTTTCACTATGTAACTTTAAGCAACCCCAAGCTCCCTTACCAACACGATGGATATGGATCGCTGTTATAAACTTTGTCTCCTGATGATGAACATGGGAATCAGAACAAATCGATAGGACATATTCTGAACGTGGATCTTTTAGCAAAAAGCCTTTTATACGCTCGATTACTGTTGCAAATGACATTCGCTTTTCTGAGACATTATAAAAGGTGAAAGATTCGTTCATATCATTACTCCTTATCATTAACCGCTTTTGTCAAAATTGCCTTTCATTACATTATATGACGTCAATAAGTTGAAATATGAGTTGAATCTGAAGAAAACAGGAGGTGAACACGTTCGATTTTATTTTAATAAGAAAAACCGGGCATAGCCCGGTCCTTTTCATGGTTAGAGAATATCCGATAATTTGTACTCTATGCCATGTACCCCTTTATAATACTCAGGATACATTTCACCCCCACATTTTTCAC